>SKWY01000345.1 GCA_007128675.1 Deltaproteobacteria bacterium
AAGCCATGCCGGCGGCAATCACGGTACCGGTGGAGTCGGAATGGTCGCGGCGTTGAATAATGGAGCTGCCAGAGCCCCAGCCTGTGCCCGAAAGCAGTATCGGCTTTGCCGAACGTTCGTAGGCTATTTCCTCGAGGCCGAGAACAACGACGACGGCGGCATCTGAGTGACGTGCTACCATCAGGTCCGTGACCGGAGTCGAGATCGGACGAGCGGAGAGGACATCATCACCGCCTAGCTTCGCGCCATAAGGAGCAAGCGGATTTTTGAGGCCCTTGGTTCGGGATAGAGCCGCGAAGGTTGCAACCTCTTCCTCGGTGGCACCGCCGCTCTGGACGTAGTGCTGCATCTCGATTCCAGCCAGATAGTGTGGCGAGACACCGAGCCTGTCGAAGATTGGGTCGTAGGCGAAATGTAGCACCTCGTCCTTCTCGAGGACGTTGCTGGCCTTGCTGTAGCTCTCCACCACGACGGTCTTGAAACGGCCTGTCTTGAGCTGCATCACGGCCGAGCAGATGCCGTGCAAGAAGTCGCCGCAAATAGTATAGACCGGCTTTCTGACCATCCCGAGCTGGTCGGGAACGTACTCGTCCGAGATCGAGTAACCGGAGATGAAATCCTCCTCCGTCGATACGGCGCCGTCTATTTCTTCCGGTGCGATGCCAGCGTCTTCATAGGCCATTGCCGCCGCCCGGGCGATCATCTCCCGGTACGACAGCCCATCGGACTTCGGGAAGCATCCTGATATCCCGATGCCCATCACCGCCACACCCATGGGCTTCTCCTTTGCTCGTTGTTGGGGACTCTTGCGAGGCCTGGCATATTCCACATTGCGGCAAAGGTGTCTACCCCAAATGCCACCGAAGGGTCCCCGTTTTGAGCCTAGAAGAGTGTCTCACCAATACATCCCGTCAACCGCTTTGAAATGTGTCCGGTTCGGACCTTGGCCTGACGGCGCAGGCCTCTTTCATAGGTGAGCACGCCGCGAAACTAGGCCCCTCTAGGACAAGCATTCAGTGATTCAATCAATCACTTGCCACATGCCGGCGCCCGTCCCACGCCATAGACAATCCTTGACGAAGAGCAGAGATAGGGAGCCTACGACGACGCTTTGTCCAACACGGATCCATTTCGACTTGGAGATTCGAACTGCTCGTGCCATATGTTCATGGGAACCAGCCAGCGTGGAGGAGTGAAAGAGAATGGCTACAAAGAGCAAGCCACGAGTACTCGTTGCCAAGCCCGGTCTCGACGGTCACGACAGGGGCGCCAAGGTGGTCGCTCGCGCTCTTCGTGACGCGGGCTTCGAGGTCATTTACACGGGGCTGCATCAAACCCCGGAGATGGTCGTCAATGCGGCGATTCAGGAGGATGTGGACGCGATAGGCGTCTCGATAATGTCGGGGGCGCATATGACTCTGTTCCCCGCCATCATCGATCTCTTGGGGGAGAAGGGCGCCTCGGACATCAAGGTTTTCGGGGGCGGAATCATTCCGGATGACGACATTCCAAAGCTTCGAGAGCTGGGCGTCGCGAGCATATTCACACCGGGAACGAGCACCGAGGACATTATCGGCTGGGTTGGTGAGAACATCCGGCCTCGGACGGAACGATAGACGGGCCGGCTATGTCTTCGTCAGCTCTTTTGTCGATAAGGCCCAGGCAATCCGCCTCTCCGACACAAAGGTGAGCGCGCAGGCTTCGTAGTGGCCACATGCCGTCTGCGCGTCCGTGCAAGAGCGATCTTCTCGGCAGCAAAGCTTGCGGCATGGCTTGTCATCCCTTGTGGCTTTCCATGAGACCATGAGACGACGCCAGCATGTCCGGCTCAACGCGTTCGCAAGGCCCAGCCCCCCTGTCGCGTTCGCCATGCTCGCGATCCGCCGGCCGTCTCTTTCAAAATCTCGAGAAGCCCTGCCCAATCGGTGAGCACATGCTGAAGATAGATCGGGCGGCCGGATGCGTCCCCCGGCGCCGCATCCGGCCACCCCTCCCGGCATCGCTGCCGGCATGAGAAACCGTAGGCACTCGGGCCGCGGCGGCAAGGGCAAAGTGTATTTTTTTTGATGATCCCGGTTCGATTCGTTCGATGGCTCATCGCCATTCGAGCCTGGGCCTGCTGGACCGGCGTGCTTCATTTGAGTAATGAGGTCTAGACAATGGAGAAGAATTGGACCCAAGAAGAACGCGGCCACGTCCTGATATGGACTCTTGATCGACCAAGGAAACGCAATGCGCTTTCCGAGGCTGCAAGAGGCGAGCTCGAGGAAATGATCGCTCGAGTCCAAAAAGAAGACGCTGTTCGTGCCGTAATTCTCACTGGAGCTGGAGACAAGGCCTTCTCGGCAGGAGCAGACCTGGACGAACGAGCCCGCATGAGCGAGCAAGAGGTGCTCTCCTGGCTCGATGACTTTGGAAGAACCCTCTCGTCAATAGAAGCCTCCCCCAAGGTCTTCATTGCCGCCCTGAACGGCGCAGCTCTAGGAGGTGGTCTGGAGCTGGCGCTTGCCTGTGATCTTCGAGTCGCCTCACGCAATGCGGTTCTTGGCCTGCCGGAAGTCCGATTGGCGATTCTTCCTGGAGGCGGAGGCACCCAGAGGCTACCTCGTCTCATTGGACCCGGTAGGGCAAGCGATCTCATTCTCACAGGCCGTCTGGTAAGCGCCGAAGAGGCTCATTCGATTGGGCTGGTGGAGCGCCTCGCCCCCTTGGACACCGATCATTCCGTGGCCCTGCAGCTTGCGCTTACCATTGCAAACAGCCTTGATAAATGCGGTCCTCTTGCCCTCAAGGAGGCAAAGCGAGCGATGAGGCTCGGACGGGATGCTTCGCTCACGGAGGGTTTGGCAGTTGAAAGGCAATGCTACGAGGAGCTCATGGGCAGCCGCGACAGGCTAGAGGGCATCGAGTCCTTCGCAAGGAAGAGGCCTCCCGTCTACCAGGGTAAATGAGCCGTCACAGCCGCTCCTTGCTTGCGATTTGGACGGCTGCCTGAGAGGTAAGAGCAAATGAAGGATGACAAGAACACACGCGCTCGAGCAGAAGAGATTCGACGAGGCGGGGCCAACAAATACCATGTCAAGAACGAGGCGAAGGGCAAGCTGTTCTGCCGTGAGCGTATCGGTCTCTTGTGCGATGAAGGTTCTTTCATAGAGGACGGCTTGTTCGCAAACAGCCTCGAGGCCGACCTGCCCGCCGATGGGGTAGTGACTGGCTTTGGGCGCATCGACGGAAGAAG
>SKWY01000509.1 GCA_007128675.1 Deltaproteobacteria bacterium
CTACTTCGAGATCCTCGGCATATCCCGTTCAGCCTCCCAGGGTGATGTGCGCCGAGCCTTTTTCGGCCTGGCGCGAGAGTACCACCCAGACAAGATCGCTGGCGCCATGAGCGACGAGGTTCGAGAGCTTGCCGGGCAGGTATACGATCTCATCACCCGTGCCAACGAGGTGCTCTCAAACCCACATGAGAGAGAGGCATACGTCAAGCAGCTCGGAGCCGGCGCCCGGAAGAAGGAAGTCAGCGACGAGGTCTCGAGAATTCTGGCCGCGGAAGGGAAGTTTCAGCGAGGCGAAACCTTGTTACGCAAGGGACAACTCGACCAGGCGGCGGCTGCTTTCAAAGAGGCGATCAAGCTCTACCCGGATGAAGGGGAGTTCCATGCTTTCCTGGGCTGGACCCTCTATCAATCATCGCCACAGAATCCCTCGGTCATCGACGAGGTTCTCGACCACATCATGCAGGCCATCCAGCTGAACCCACGTCTCGACAAGGCATATCTCTTCCTGGGATACGTCTACAAGGGAACTGGAAGAACGGATAAGGCCGACAAGCAGTTCGAAAAAGCCATTCAGTGCAACCCCGACTGCACCGAGGCTTTGTACGAGCTTCGCCTATCTTCCCAGGCACGATGACCGGCGGTTCCTTGAAGAGCGTACCTCGAACACTTACGGCCAGGCATCGAGCCCTCCAACCTCTCGAGGATATGGAGGTCGCCTTGGTGCGCAGTTGTCTCGATTGCAAGGATTGGCTCTCGGAGCAAGATGAGGCGGCTCTTCGTTTCTCGTTGGGGTTGGCTCATGTGTCGATCGTTCGAGCTCGGGACGGCCGCGAGGTGGACCTGACAGAGCTGACCCATCCCCTTCGAGAGCTACTGACCGAAACCCTTTCGCCACTGCTTCTGGATCGAAGGGGGCTCGTCCAAAGGCAGGAGCTGGCTTCACTTTTGCCCACGATCCTCGCCGTGGCATTGGAGCACCGAGATCGAATCAAGCATGAGACCAAAGATCTCATCGCCTGGTCAGACATAGAAGACGAGATTCGCAACAAGCGTCTCGTAATCGCCTGCGGAGGTGGAGGTGGAGCCGGTTTCGTCTACCTTGGGGCATTCCAAGCCCTAGAAGATGCTGGTCTGCCGATAGCGCTCCTGTCGGGCACGAGTATCGGTGCCATTCTGGGGGCTTTTCGGGCACGTCAGCAATCGTTTGATGTCTCCGACTCCCATGGCGTGGTTGGAAAGCTGTCCTTCGGTCTCCTTTTTCAGCCAATGAACATCCGAAGCCGCTATGGGCTCCCGGCTCCGCTGCGCCTTCTTCTTCGGCAAGGCATTGGTCGCCATTTCCAAAAGCCTGACGGCGATCACATGAGTCTGGAGGATCTAAAGATTCCTCTTCTCGTGGCGATATCCGGGCTGCGCCATGGCGAAAAGGATCAGGAACCGGAATGGTATGAACATCGCCTGAATCTACAAGCCGCCGCCTTGGCCGCCGAGGGGACGCGACAGCCGGGGCCTGGCTGGACCCGCAGCCTCCTGGAAGGGCTTTGGACGGCTCTGCTCGAGCTCGGGCAGAGGAAGGAGACACTTCGCTCCATAATCGTCGGGTCCGATCCCGTGACTAGGTCCTACGATCTCATGGATGCATTGGGTTTCTCCGCCGCCGTTCCTGGCGTCATCCAGTATGATCTGGCGCCGGAGAGCACCCGGATGGCTCGACTGCTGGATGACCTTTTCGAAAGGAAGCAGATCCGTCGTCTACTAGACGGCGCCCTAGTCGAAAACGTTCCCGCCAAGGCTGCCTGGCGGGCAGTGCACTCGGGGGCCCTTGGTCGCAGAAACTGCCTGGTCGTGGCTCTCGACTCGTTTGCCCCAAAGCTGAAGCAGCCACTATGGCTTCCCATACAAAGGCTGATCCGGCAGAACGTCCTTCTCAATCTACGCTACGCTCATGTGGTCAAGACGTTCACCAGTACACTGTCTCCATTGGACCTCGTTCCGAGCCCAGGGCAGATCGAGAAGGCGATAACCTGGGGCCGCAAGGAGTTCGAGTATGAGATGCCCCTTTTGAAGAAGCTTCTTGCGCCGTTACCGTCACATCAAGTCATCGAGCGCCTCGCGAGCTGACGCGGCTTTCCCCATCCAAGAGCCCAGAGCACAACGCGAAGGCTTCGAGGCAGTCTCTTCACCTCTTTCTTCGAGCCCACCGGAATCCACACCATGAAAAGCAGCCCAGAGAGGACCGACATCAGGGAAGGTCTAGGCCCCGAGGTTCAGAACCCCGACATACTCGATCTAGCGCCTTCCCTTCCGAGAACCGTGGAAGACACCGGTCTGAACATAGGGATGCTCACTGATCTATGCCTGAAGCACCTCTACTACAGAGGCATGGCGTCGGGCATAGAGATCGCGTCCAACTTGCGGCTTCCATGGAGTGGAGTAGTCAACGAGGTAGTCGATTTCTTGGTCGAGGAGAAGTGGGCGGATATTCGGGGCGGCAAGGGCTTCGGCCGGGTCTCGGTGGACTTCATCCTCACTGAGAGAGGGCGCACCGTCGCTCGCGAAGCCATCGCTAGAAGCGCCTACGATGGCCCCGCTCCCATCCCCATCGCCCAGTACAACGCCCTAATCAAGAAGCAAGGAGAAGCGTTTACCGCTGTAAGCGGCGATGACCTAATAGGTGCCTTCGACGAGCTCGTCCTTCCACCGGATCTAATGGGCAAGTTCGGCCCCGCGATAAACGCCAACCGTTCGCTCTTCTTGTTCGGCCCGCCCGGCAACGGTAAGACGACCATCGCCGAGATAATTGGGGCGGTAATACCGGGGGAGGTTTTCGTCCCCGACGCCCTGGAGGTTGATGGACAGATCATCAAGGTATTCGATCCCATCTGCCACAGGGAGGTCCCGCAGGACTCCATCGATACATGCATACCTGGGGGAAAAATCGACCTCGACACCCGCTGGCATCTCTGCCGCAGGCCCGCGGTGATCGCCGGCGGCGAGCTGACTTTGGAGACGCTCGATCTCATCTGGAATCACGATTCGAGGTTCTACGAGGCACCCTTCCAGGTCAAGGCAAACGGAGGGATGCTTCTCATCGACGACTTCGGTCGTCAAAGGGTTCATCCCGCGGATCTACTGAATCGCTGGATAGTGCCCCTAGAGAAGCACATCGACTACCTGACGCTCCACACCGGTAAGAAGTTCGACGTGCCCTTCGACGAGCTCGTGGTCTTCTCCACCAATCTGGATCCCAAGGACCTGGTGGACGAGGCATTCCTTCGACGCATCAAGTACAAGATACCCATCGAGAATCCCACGGAAGAGGCCTACAGGGAGATCTTCGCCCGCATGTGCGAGAAGCTCCTCATTCCCTACAACGACAGCGCCGTGAGTTACATCATGGATACTTACTACCGGCGCATGGGAATCGAGCTTCGAGCCTGCCATCCCAGGGACATACTGACTCTCCTAAGAGACGCGGCGAGGTTCCATAAACGCCGCGCCGTCTTGTCCCAGGATCTGGTCGACCAGGCCTGTCAAAGCTTCTTCGTCGTCTTGTAGAACGCGGGGACCAACCTCGACAGACGGCCTCTTCCGGCTGTCCACAAAATGAAGAATCCTTCCTTCAGGAAAAAGCTCGAGCGAATCCGCTGGACCGTGCTTGGCGGTCTTCTTCTCGCTGGGCTCGCCGGACTTCTTTTCTGGGACTCCCCCCTCCTGCTCCCCCTCAAGATTCTGGCCGTGACTCTTCACGAAGCCGGTCACGCTCTCGCCACCTACGCGGTAGGAGGCCATGTGGAGCAGATCGCCGTAGACCGTTACCAGGGCGGGGTTGCGCATTGCGTCTACCCGGCGAGCAGATGGCGAACCTTCCTGGTCGCCTCCAGCGGATACCTGGGCTCGACCGTGCTCGGGGTCTTGCTCTTGCGCCTGGCCCTGCGCGAGGGACGGTCTCTGCCCTTGGTGCGGGACGGCTCTCGGGCGACCCTTTGGATTCTGGGATCGGGTCTCTTGCTTATTGCAATCCTATTCTTCCGCGACGTCTTCTCTTGGGTCTTCGCGCTTCCCACCGCGGCAGCCCTGCTTCTTGCCGCGTGGCGAGCTCCCGATGCCTGGGTAAGGCCTGGCTCGGTATTCATTGCCACCTTCACTTGTCTCTACGCCCTGTTCGACCTGCGTTACGTTCTTCGCCTTTCCTTCCAAGACACGGGTCCCATGAAAACGGACGCTCACATCCTGGAGGAGGTACTCCTTTTGCCCGCCTGGTTCTGGGGGATGGCATGGAGTCTGCTAGCGCTCCTTCTCGTCGGATGGGCACTTCGAGGAACTATTGTGGCAAGAGAAGTGGCCAAAAAATAGACAGATTGTGAAACGGCGCTTGACAGGTGACTCCCAGAAGGCTAGCTTCGCCACCCTCCGGATCCCCTTGCCTTTGCAGGGGTTTACATGGGAGTCGGCTAAACCATCCAATCGAGAAGACCGAGAGGAAATGCCCGTTCGCTGCTAGCCGTTCACTTGGTGGACGTCACCCCCCAGCCACCGCTCCCCCCACGCATGGACTGAACACGCGCGAGGCTCCGATGAACACGAACTACCTCGAGATCGACGACCTTACCGACGAGCTTAGAGACTGCCTCGAAGAGGCGGAGCCGGAAGCTGTCGAGGAGTTCTTCAAACGATTCGACTACTGCTGGGTTCACCACGAGGCCGCCCTGGAGGGCACGGTGCTCTCGCTGCCGGAGATCCACGGTGCCTTGACGCAGGCGGTCGTAACCGATCTCGCCAACGTCACCCGTTTCAAGAAGATCCGAGCACATTTCGACACCCTGGAGATTGCCCGGCAGGCTGCCGCGGCCAAGAAGCTGAAGCTAGGCAAGGAGCTGTTCCAGCAGATGTACGAGACCTGCTACCTGAAGATGGATCGTGACAAGGGCAAGTACCGTCGCGACATCCCTCTTCACAGGACGTACTACCACGACATCATTCAGCCCGATCGCATCGATCCGGAGCTGGATGCGCTCGTATCCGAGATCTCCACTGGCGACTTCAAGGCGATGCACCCCATCAAGCAGGCGGCCGTCTTCGGCCATCGTTTCATGCGGGTATTCCCGTGGTCGGAAGCTTCCGGTATGGTTGGGAGACTGGTCAGCAACGTGATATTGATGCACTACAACTACTATCCGGTCATCATCCACGCCCACGATCGGGAAAGGTACTTCACCTCGCTCAAGCAGCAGCCCAACGCTCTTAGAGACCTCATAATGGAGTCGATGGAGAACAGCCTCGAAGCTTCACTGAAGCTGTTCAGGCAAGTCGAGCGAGAGCATATGCACACACGCGCCAGCTAGGCATCCTGGCAGATGTAGCGGCACATCGAGGACAAATGCTCCCAAAGTCCACCCTGCCCCTTCTCAATGGGAAGAAGAAGGCCGATGCAAACGGCGCCACTCGTGCAGGTGGAGCAACGAAGCTAGGCGTCGGCTCCGCAACGGGGTTGGATGAGCCCTCCGAGCTAGTGAGCATCTCCGATGCGACGAGCAAGGCTCCTTCTGAACAAGAGCAGGCTTCGTCAAAGACAGAGCCTCCCCTCGATTCGAGTCGTCTCGTGGGGACGGGTGCACGGATCGTGCTCGAGTGCGGCGGCAAGGTCTGGGCTCATGCACAGGCCCGCCTCCCGACCAGCTTCGGCGACTTCGAGGTCGTGGCCTTTCGCGACAGCCGGGACGAGCACGAGCATATCGCCCTGGTTCGTGGGCGGCCATCGCCAGCGGATATCGTACCTGTTCGGGTCCACAGCGAGTGCTTGACAGGAGATGTCCTCTCCTCGCTGAGGTGCGACTGTCAGGCACAGCTGCACGCGGCCCAGTCGGCGCTCGGCCGCAGCCACCTGGGCGTACTCCTATACATGCGCCAAGAGGGCCGCGGCATTGGCCTTGCCAACAAGATCTCGGCCTATGCTCTTCAGGACGACGGTCTGGACACGGTCGAAGCCAACCTGCACCTGGGCTTCGACGACGATTTGCGGACATATGATGTAGCCGCGGCCATATTGCGTCTTCTTGCCATCGAAAAGGTTTCCCTCTACACCAACAATCCGCGAAAGGTCTTTGGTCTAAGGGGTCAAGGTATCGAGGTATCCGAGATCTATCCGATCCGCGTTGGCGCAACGAACGAGAACATTGGCTATCTGGCCACGAAGAGGGACAAATCGGGCCATCTTCTGTAGGCTTGTCCAACGACCTTGGTCTAATGAGGGATTTGGCGCGAAGAAGGACTCACTGTGTCGTCGTGCTTGGCCCCGTCGATTGAAAGGAACTCTGGGATCTGTTGCCTTTTGTCCCCGATGGGTAGAGTCATTTCAAAGGACCACCACGGCATGATGACAGACAGGCAAGCCCCCAAGGCTTCGGGCAAGGCCGGCTCTTTCGAGCCTCCCAAAACCTCGAAGAACGACCGTCACGGCAACAACTCCTCGAAGAAGCGCGAGGAGCCTTCGAGGCACGGCTCGATGCGTGTGGACAAACGAGTTCTGAACAGGCTCGTCAAGCTGGCCAAAACTCGAGAACGATCGTTGATTCTTACACACGACAACCCCGATCCCGACGCCATGGCGGCGGCGGCGGGCATGGCATTTCTTTACGAGCAGTTTGCCGATCTAAAGGACAGCGTTCTTTCATATGGAGGCATCATCGGCAGGGCCGAAAACCGCGCATTGGTTCGACATCTGAAGCTGCCGATGATCCCTTTCTCACGACTGAAGATCGAGGACTTCGATCTTGTCACCCTCGTGGATACCCAGCACGCAGCCGGCAACCACAGTTTACCTATGTCCCGCACTCCAGACGTCGTGATTGACCACCATCCGTTACGGACCGGCAATCATGGCCCCGCGCTCCGGCTGGTTTCGGCGAGTCACGGTTCGACCAGCTCAATCGTCACCGCCCTCATCAGGATGGCCGGCCTGGAGCCGAATCCACCTCTCGCCACCGCTCTTTTCTACGGTGTCAAGAGCGACACCAGATCCCTTGGCCGAGATTCGATTCCAGCCGATACCGAGGTCTATCGATGGCTGTTCCAGCTCTCGGATCAGACGCTGTTGTCACAAATCGAGCACCCTCAGGTCCCAATCTCATACTTTCAGGCCTATCACACAGCCTTCGAAAGGGCTCGTGTGTTCCGAAACGTGGTCATGGTCTATCTTGGCACCGTCTACACTCCAGACATCGTGCCGGAGATCGCCGAGCGTCTACTTTCGCTTGAGCATGCCAGGTGGTCGGTTGCGGCCGGCGTGTGGGAAGGGGAGCTTTTCGTTTCCGTGCGAACCAATGATCGAAGAAGAAACGCTGGACGCCAGATCATGGAGTTGACCCGGGACCTAGGGGGGTCCGCTGGGGGTCACGGAAGCATGGCCGGCGCCCGCATACCTCTAGACGGCCACGGCATTGAAGCGAAGAGATTGGGCGATGAGATACTCTCACGCTTCCGCAGATCTCTTGGGGTAGACAAGACGAGAGGCGAGCCGATCATCGAGTGAGCGCCTCGCGCTTGGGGCGCGAGCGAAGCTCGCGAGAGCGACAAGTGGAAGTTCGCGGCCCGCGTTCTTGCAAGCGAGGAGCTTGCATGCCGCCCTCGGGCTCGCGCACGGTCTTGTAGTCGACTTGCCGTCCTCGACAACATACCCGGCGATTTGGCTTTGAGGCCTCGACCGTCGGGTCGAGCTTGCAAGGGGCCTGGCAAGCCATCGGTCCAAACGAAGAAGTGGCACCTTCTAGCGCGAGAGAGACTCCACCAGGGAAGTGACCTCAAGTGTCGAGCGCGGGGCCGTGATGACGGCCTCTCCCGATTCGACTCAGGGACCCCTCTTCAGGTTGACCCCCCATCTCGTGCTCCGTATCATCTCGTTCCCGTGGCAGGCAGACAAACAAGAAGAGTCGAGGTTTCCGTTCTCGGCGAGACTTACCCCGTGCGCACGCAAGCCTCCCAGTCGGCGGAGCGACGCGTCCGCCAGTCGGCCGCCCTTCTGAATGAGCGAATGGAGGCCATAGCCGCCGCGACCAAGGAACTCTCCTCACTGCGCGTGGCGGTGATGGCGGGCCTCGACATCGCTACCGAGCTCCTCGCGGAAAGGGAAGGCCGTCGACATGACGAGGCCGATGACGAAGCCTTTCGCAAGTCCGTGCGCCAGCGCTCCCAACGCCTTCTCGAGCTGGTGGAAGAAGAGCTGGTCGAGCGTACGTCTGTGACCGGCTTTTCCCGCGGCTCGCAAGAATCGTAACGCTACCTTCATTGCTTCATTGATTCTGGGAGCCGATGTTGCGTACACTTAACCTCGCCCCTGCGTGGTACGTGATGGTCTCAAAATATCCGAGCCGATAAATTCAACTGGGGGGCCCTCCCTCAGGTGTCATGAGCAAGCCCTGGACTCTTTGTCCAGAAGGAAGCCTACGATGCCAGATCAGGGCTCCCACCTGGCTTCCAGGGTTCGGTTGAATTGAGCCCACACGGCCATCGCGGGGGCACTTCTTTAAATCGGTTGGCATGTATTCTCGCGCACCATATGCCAGCGTGCTGCTTGTAATGGATCTGAACGGAAGAGGCTCATGCAAGACGATAAGACGATCGAGGCAATGGCAAGGGAGCAGGTTGCCGAGATCACTCGCGGCGCTGTCGACATCCACTCCGCTGATGCTCTCCAATCACGCATCGAAGAGAGCATCCGCAAGACGAGGCCTCTTCGCGTCAAGGCCGGCTTCGATCCCACGGCGCCGGACCTTCATCTGGGTCATACGGTCCTACTGACCAGAATGCGTCGTTTTCAGCGCTTCGGGCATACACCCGTATTCGTGATCGGCGACTTCACCGCCTCGATCGGAGATCCAACGGGCAGAAATGCCACCCGCCGGACACCCGACCGCGAGACCATTCTAAGAAACGCGGAAACCTACAAGGAGCAGGTCTTCAAGATCCTCGATCCCGAAAAGACCGAGGTGAGGTTCAACTCCGAGTGGCTCTCCGATCTCGGCGTGGACGGCATCATCCATCTTGCCTCGCACTACACGCTCGCCAGAATGCTCGAGCGGGACGACTTCAAGCAGCGCTTTCGCGGGCAACTCTCCATCTCCATCCATGAGCTTCTCTATCCCCTGGTCCAGGCTTACGACTCCGTCGCTCTCAAGGCGGATGTGGAGCTTGGAGGCACCGATCAGTTATTCAATCTACTCGTGGGCCGCGAGATTATGCGCGACTACGGCCTCGAGCCGCAGATTGTCATCACGAGCCCCTTGCTCGAAGGCATAGATGCCCGCGAGGTGGACGGTGAGATCGTCGGGGAGAAGATGTCCAAGTCGCTTGGCAACTATGTGGGCGTAACCGATAGCCCAAAAGACATGTTCGGGAAGCTCATGAGCATCAGCGACGTATTGATGTGGCGCTACTACGAGCTGCTCTCGGACCTGGACGCCTCGGCGCTCGCGACGCTGCGAGAGGACGTGGCCGCCTCGAAGGTACACCCCAGGCAGGCAAAGGTAGGCCTAGCATCCGAGATGGTACGTAGATACCACGGCATCGACGCGGCAAAGGAAGCGGAGAAGGCATTCGATGACCTGCATCGCCGAAGAGAGCTGCCAAGCGACATCCCACAGGTCAAGCTTGCCTTTCCCACCGAAACCCTCTCACTCGCTCGCTTGCTGGCCGACACGGGCCTGGCCTCTTCCAGCTCCGAGGCTCGCCGCCTCATGAAGCAGGGCGGCGTTCGAGTAGACGGCGAGCGCTTTCTCGACCCCATGGGAGAAATCGAGAGGGGAGAGCATTTGATTCAAGTCGGCAAACGAAAGTTTTTGCGTGTGCTTCCCGCTTGACTCGCGATCAGGTCGCCACAGCCCGGCTCTTCGTTACCAATCTGTGGTGGAATCCTCCGATACCAGGCCGGTCTAGTCCTGCTGCCAGCCCCACCGGGTCAGAACCTTCCTCGGCAGCCCGGGCGCCCCTGCTGCCAGCCCCACCGGGTCAGAACCTTCCTCGGCAGCCCGGGCGCCCCTGCTGCCAGCCCCACCGGGTCAGAGCTTTGCTCGGCAGCCCGGATCATATGGCGCCCTTTTTTTTCCGCGAAGGGCCGATGCTCGGCAGCCCGGATCACATGGCGCCCCTGCTGCCAGCCCCACCGGGTCAGAGCTTTGCTCGGCAGCCCGGATCATATGACGCCCCCTTTGCCGCAAAGGGCTGATGCTCGGCAGCCTGAATAGACTCCCCTTCTACACCGAGTCTTCCAGAGCCAGGGGACGATAACTCTTCCCCACGAGGAAGCACTCCTTGCTCCTACTTCGCGTCGCCTTGGGTCGAGCAATCTTCACCGAAGCGAAGCTGCGCCGAATGTCCTGAACCATCTCGTCGAAGCCGGGTCCCATGAAAGCCTTGGCAACGAAGACGCCACCGGGCCGAAGGACCTTCGAAGAGATGTACAAGGCTCTCTCCACGAGCCTGTGCGAACGAGCCGCATCGGTTGCCATACTGCCCGTGGTGGCCGGCGCCATATCACTGAAGACAGCGTCGTATTGGGAATGAAGCCTCTTGAGCTCATCAACAAGGGAGTCATCCTCCACATCCCCCACCAGCGTCACCGTGCCCGCATGTGACAATCCATCAATCTTCTTCAGATCCACCCCCACCACATGACCTCGCGGCCCAACCTTCTCTGCAAGCACCTGCAAGAAGCCTCCCGGCGCAGCGCCAAGATCAAGCACCGTCCAGCCCTTCCGGATCAAGGGTTGGCTGCTTAGGATCTCTGACAGCTTGAAGGCGGAGCGAGCGCGATACCCCTCGGACTTGGCCCTCTTGAAGTATGCATCTTTTGGGTCGAATCCCTTGCTCATGGCTGAAACCTAGTTCCTAGAGGCGCCAAGATGGAAGGAAACGAGCATCGGATCTCCACCTCTCGCATGGTCAAGGCACTTGCCCTACTGGCCCTCGTCGCTGGGGCTCTCCTATTCTTCCATGAGTCCAGACGTCTCGAGTCCGCAAGGACGCAAGCATCGGCACATTCCGAGGAGGTCCACCTATCGACTCGTATCTTCGTGGACTGGCTAGACGCCGGCGCCGTCGATCGCAAGCTCGACGCCATGACCCTGCGCCGCGTGGCACTTCTGGAAGTCGCGCGCGCCACGCGCGCCCAGAACACAGCCGCCCTCTGCGCGCTGACCGGCGCGCTCCTTTTCCTGCTCGCCAATGCGGCCAGGTCCCTTCGGGAGGGCGTAGTAAGACTGCCGGACACATCCCTAGATATCGATCCCCGCCGGAAACTCGACTCGAAAGCCTCCCGGACACGTTCTCGAAAACCGAGGGGCCACTCGCCGCGTTCGAGCCTAGAGCTCCTTCGCCAGCCCATGGGCTGAACAACAGAGAATTTCCCATAAAAAAAGCCCCGGAGGCTTTTAAACCTCCGGGGCCCAAATAGCTCCGGCAGCGTCCTACTCTCCCACACCGTCACCAGTGCAGTACCATCGGCGCTGAGGGACTTAACTTCCGTGTTCGGGATGGGAACGGGTGTGACCCCCTCGCTCTAGCCACCGGAAAACCTGATGGTGCGAGCCGCACCACACAAAGGTTTTCGCATACGTAAGGTATCCAACATCGCGTCTCGACGACAATCCAGACGTCTTGCAGGTCTGGTCGATACAGCCGACCTCGACCTCGGTTTCGAACCTTCCTCGCCGCTGTAAACGAGGAAGAAAGAAGAAGACCAAGCCGCACGAGCGATTAGTACCGGTCAGCTACACGCATTACTGCGCTTCCACCTCCGGCCTATCAACGTCGTAGTCTTCAACGGCTCTTTAGGGCCTTGCGGCCGGGAAACCTGGTCTTGAGGTGGGCTTCCCGCTTAGATGCTTTCAGCGGTTATCCCTTCCGCACATAGCTACCCGGCTATGCCGCTGGCGCGACAACCGGTCCACCAGAGGTGCGTCCATCCCGGTC
>SKWY01000542.1 GCA_007128675.1 Deltaproteobacteria bacterium
CTGTCGCACATTATTCTACTCGTGATAATCGCGATTCGTCGACATACAAGGCGCCACTGCTCCTTCGGTTTTTTTGGACGGGCCCTTTGAACCACGCCGTGACACATCCAGATGGGATTCCCTACTTTGACGGGTAGGCCCTATCACAGAGGCTCGGTTTTCTTCCTGCTCGACACCTCAACGGCTGGATGGCACACAACGGCCCGAGACCTGCGCATCGGAGCGGATCGGTGTGCGGTTCTGATCCATCGTGAGCTAGAAACCGAGCAGGATAGATCGGCCTTCGAATGGGATTGGATCCGTAGTTCACTTCGGACCCGTCGACCTCTCAGGCGATCAATTCGAAATGGTCGATACCCCCACACGAGAAGCATTCGACTTGATATTCGAAAATCGATCCGTCTAACGGAGCAGGAAGTCAACGACGATGCTAAGGATGGCAGCTGGCGGCTGCGCCCGCCTAGACACTACCGCTCTCTGCAAGGTGGAAGCGAGCAGGTGCCCACCGGGGCGGAAAGGTGTGAGTGCACTAGAGAAGACTCAATTGATTTGGATTCTTTCGGGCTTTTTCCTTGAGGCCGATCAATTCATCGGGGTCGACTGTCGGATCCACCTCGATGACGTCCGCGCCTGCTTGATCCAAGCCTTGCACCCGAGAACGGATGGCTTCGGCAATTCGGAACCCAAGCAAGGGGGGCACGGCATTTCCGATCTGCTTCCGTATCTCCGCGGGTGAACCGCAGAACGAAAATGAATCCCGGAAGCCTTGCAGTCTCGCGGCCTCGCGGATTGACAATGTTCTGTCCTGCGATGGATGAATGAACGCGCCGGTTGTTCCCTCGTTGAATTTCGTGGTGATGGTGTAAGCAGGTTTGTCGGGACGAAGGCGTTGGAGGAGGGTCGTGGCGTCATAGGGCCGTATGCGACCGAACCTGCCTTTCTTGAGGTGGGGTGGAAGGGCCGTCCAGTTCTCGCCCACCCCAATGTGCGGGATTGCCTCTGCGTCGAACTTCCCCAACGAAAACGCTTGGTGAAGAGTCAATCCCGGTGAACCCTCACGTGCCCAAGCCTGGTAGGCAGCTTGGCTGTTGCTGGGGTACCCTTCCCCTTCCCAAGTTTCTCCGGGCAACAACGGCGGCAGGTCTCCACAGGCCTCGAGGAAGGAGACGTGCGGCTGCTGCTCACGAGAACCGTTCTTGTTCCCCACCCGAGAGAGATGCGCAAAGGGGAGAGCAAAGCCTGACCAAAGGTCAGGATCACCATTGGTCGGTATCGGTATCGGTACCGGGGCCCCGGTACGGTTTCCAATGAAGAAAAGCCTCCTCCGGAGTTGGGGGACGCCATAGTCAGCAGCCAGTAGGATGATCGGGACGACGTAGTAGCCGATCAACCGAAACTGCTTGATCACCTCCTTGGCGATGGTACCCTTTCGGTATAGCAAGAGCCCGGGGACGTTCTCCATCACCACCCATTGAGGCGCTAGGCTATCTACGAAACGAATGAACTCCAAAAAGAGCGAATTTCGTTCGTCGCCTTCCTGCCTTCCGTTCCTGCCGAAGCCACCAGCCGTGCTGAATCCTTGGCACGAAGGACCTCCAAGCACAAGATCGGGTTCCGCTGTGCCTTCATCGAATACATCCTCTACGTCGATCTTGCGGATGTTCCTGCAGTGGACCGTTGCGTCTGGATGATTTACCGCAAAGGAGTCACAAGCGGGCTGCCACGAGTCGATGCCCGCATGGATGCCGAAGCCGGCCTCTTGGAAACCCGCCGAGAGCCCACCAGCTCCAGAGAAGAGGTCGACGACCCGCAGGGAAGAATCTTCGTTTTTTTTCACAGTGTGTAATCTCTCCGATTCGAAATCGGGACCCAAGCTTCGTCAATCGCTTCGACGAAGGGGTCAGGAATCGCTTCCGTGATCGTTGGCGAAACGCCGACTCCGATGACCTTCCGCTCTCCAACTTGAGAAGCCACAAAGGACTGAGTCGATGACTCGCTAGGGACGAGCATCAGCGATTTCGTAACCCCGAACTCATCCATATAGGCCTGAAGGTCCTTGATGCCAGAGGGAACCAGTGGCACCCCCGGCCTGATCGGTTCACGGAACTTAGCGTCGGCGACAATCGCCAACTCGCGTCTAGGGTCGAAGACTACTAAATCAGGGGCGAAATCCGAAGGGAGGTGTGAAGAGTCCCTCCACCCAGCAAGGCCATGATTGGACGTATCGGCCCAAACGTGAAACCCCCCAAGGCGAACTGCCGTTGAGCGTTCCCGGCTGTGCAGCATCCGTATCTCCTCCCTGCTTACCCCGAGTGCGATGAGTGTCGATGCGACCGCCACCCATTGAAACACCTGCTCAGGCGGTGGGATAAACATGATCTCCTGTCCCTCCGACTTCCAGGTGAGGCCAGTCGGCTCTCGCAGTTCGTCACGAAACCCGACAAGACTACGCGCAAACGCGCCAGTGAAGCCCGAGAACCCACTTCCTTCCAAATGAAGCCAGCTCTCCTTGAGGAGAGGGGTGCGAGTGATACCAGCCCGGCTGAGTGTCGCTCTTGCAGAGTCCAGGTTCGCGGCTGCGAGCCCGCTGAGAGGTACGTTGGGTAAGCTCGCGACCAAGTCCCGGAGCGCCACTACGCTCGCTTCAACAAACCTGCTGCCACCAACGGCAGGGCGCTGGACGGCCCGCAGCGGTCGGATGTGGGCTGTGCCCACTGGAATAGTGTTGGCGGACTCCTCCGGACCTAGCACCTCATACCAGTTCGGATGCAGCCTCCACTTCGACAGAGTGGCGAGGGGGTCGACCGCCTTGCGGCCCGCATTCGACCGCGGATGCCGGGAGACCTCCCGGCGCACGCCTCGTGCTAGCTCCTCCACTCGTTTAGCCAAGTGCAGAAGGCGCACGGCATGTTCGGCAGGAACCGGCGTCCTCCCTTCAGCCATTTGGACAGCGAAAACCGAACTTGTCCCAGAGGGGATCGTACCGAATATCTGACGATAAGCGTCAAGGTAGGATAGTAGTAACTTAACAGAGCATTTATTGGGCGAAACGTGAATTCGAACCGAGGTGAGGCTACCCGCAGTTGAAAATAGAGCTAGGTCCGCTCCTGTATCCCGAAGCGGGCACATGAAAGACAGGACCCTCCCAATCCGCTCCATTGCATTGCCACGATAGTAACCACCGAAGTGCACCGTGTCGCTAGATAACGC
>SKWY01000147.1 GCA_007128675.1 Deltaproteobacteria bacterium
CCGACTATATGGGCTTCGGCGATTTCATCTTCAAGCTGCAGGACGGTACGCACGTGGGCAAGGCGAGGACGATCGACGATCTCGTATCACTGCTGCGGACGATCCCCAGAGAATCGGTTCTCTGGCATGCGGAGAGAAACCACTTCTCTACTTGGTTGACGGCGCGCGCGCAGGTACGCATTGCCCAGAGGCTGCGTCCCAAGAAGGTGGACGAGTTCGAGGAGCCGGAGATGCTGCGGGAGAGCATCGTCTCCATCATTGAAGAGGTCCAGTCGGATGCCCGAAGCGATGTCGTCTCTTTATTCTCCCCCGTACAGCTTTCCCATACCGATGCCTTCATGCACCTCGGAGAGGGATCGATGGGCGGCAAGGGGCGGGGCATCGCGTTCCTTCGCTATCTGCTCGCAAGGACGAAGTTCGCTTCTCGCTATCCGGGCATCAAGATAGGGGTGCCGCAGACCGTAGTCGTTGGTACGGACGAGTTCTCTCGGTTTCTAGACGATAACCGCCTAAGGCGGGCGGCCTTGGAGGCCAGGGGGCTGGCTGAGCTGGTACATACCTTCATGCAGGCAGAGCTTCACCCGGGGCTAATCGAGGATCTGCGAGCCTTCGTCAAGGCTGTCCGTGGCCCGTTGGCGGTGCGTTCGTCTTCGCTGCTCGAGGACTCTCACCTCCAACCTTTTGCGGGTCTCTACGCCACCACAATGCTTCCGAACAATGCCGAGCAGTTGGAAATGAGGCTCGAGCAGCTCTCGATGGCGATCAAGTTGGTCTGGCTATCTACATTCAGCGAGGACTCGAAGGCCTACTTCAAGAGCACCCCCCATCGTTTGGAGGACGAGCAGATGGCGGTCCTCATCCAAAGGGTCGTCGGTCGAAAGCACGGCGACTATTTCTATCCGACCTACTCGGGGGTGGCGCAGTCCTTCAATTTCTATCCTGTCTCCCATATGCGAGCGGAAGACGGAATCGCCGAGCTTGCGCTCGGTCTTGGAAAGACCGTGGTCGAGGGCGGCTCGAGCCTTCGCTTCTGCCCCGCATATCCCGATGTGCTTCCGCAGTTCCCAAGGCCGGTGGACTGGCTCAAGGCCAGTCAGACCAGGTTCTGGGCGCTTCGCTTGGATAAGCTATCGGAGAAGTGGTTCCACAATCCCGATGCCACCCTCGAGCTCTGCGACCTGTCCCTGGCCGAAGCCCACGGCGAGCTGACACAGGTGGCGTCCACGTACTCGCCCGACGACCAAATCATCCGCGATGGCATCTCCAGGCCGGGGCCTCGCGTCATCACCTTCTCGCCTCTACTGCGCCATGAAGCCTTTCCCTTCCCGCGCTTGCTCGAGGATCTGTTGAAGACTTGTCAGGAGGCCTTCGGCTGTCCGGTGGAGATGGAATTCGCGGGTAACGTAGAACCTGGCTTGCAGCCCTCGTTTTCTCTGCTCCAGGTGAGGCCCTTCATCAGCAGCGGAAGGCGCGAACGGGTGGAGATTGCCGCCGCCGATATCAACGATGCATGGTGCCAGACCGATACGGCCCTTGGTAATGGAGTCTGGACGGATATCCGAGACATTCTCTATGTTCGCCCCGATGCATTCGACCGCTCTCGCACCAAGGCGATCGCGGAGGAGATAGGCATCTTCAATCGAGAGCTCGAGAGCATGGGGAGAAAGTATATTCTGATAGGGTTCGGACGTTGGGGCTCCTCGGATCCTTTGCTCGGTATCGGTGTGACCTGGTCGCAAATCTCCCATGTCTCGGTATTGATCGAGGCGGGCCTCGACGACTTCCAAGTGGACCCTTCACAAGGTACCCACTTCTTCCAGAACATCACCTCGCTAGGGGTCGGCTATCTTTCGGTCTTGGGTCGGTCTTCCGGGGAGAAGGTGAACTGGGATTGGCTAGAGTCGCGTCCCGTGCATGAGCGAGGAGAGTACGTCTCCCGTCTTCGATTCGATTCTCCAATCGAAGCCCGTATCGACGGCAGATCGGGCAGGGCGGTATTGCTCCCACCGTCATTCGAGCGGATTGGGCAAGATGTCGAGCCGTCTTTTCGTTTTCGAACAGCCTGAATACTCAACGCGCCAAGACGCGAGGATGATGGGACGGATTACCGCGTGTGGTGTGTTTTCGCTCGGCAGTCCTTCGAGCATCGCTATTGTTTGTTCCGAACGGAGTAGATTGAAAAGCGACATCTCAATGTCACCCGCTTGCTCCTGCTTCGTCTCTTCGAAGAGCGCTGTGCTCAGGTAGCGCTCGCCGGCATCAGGGAGGATCGTTACGATGAGCTTGCCCTTGTTCTCGGGCTTGGCCGCAACGCGGCAAGAGACGGCCGCGGCCGCTCCGCTCGAGATGCCGCACGTGATTCCTTCCTCACGGTGCAAGCGGCGGGCGTACTCTAGCGCTTCGTCGTTCGACACGGTCGCTATTTCGTCGGCGAGCTCGAGGTCGAGGATGTCTGGCTTGAAGCCGGCGCCGATACCTTGGATCTTGTGCGGTCCGGACTTTGGTTCATCTCCGCTGCGGATGGCCGTGAGGACCGGCGAGTGGACAGGTTCCACTGCGACGGACCAAATGGCCTTCTTCCGGGTCTGCTTGATGTAGCGGCTGACACCCGTGATGGTGCCGCCGGTTCCTACTCCCGCGACGAAGATGTCGACCTTCCCGTCGGTGTCGTTCCATATTTCGGGACCGGTGGTCTTCTGGTGGATCTCCGGGTTCGCCGGGTTCTTGAACTGGTGGGGCATGAAGTGCCTCGAGGGATCGGATCCGACGATCTCCTCGGCCCTGGCGACGGCGCCCTTCATTCCGAGGGAGCCCTCGGTCAGCACGATCCTCGCACCGAAGGCGGCAAGCATCCTGCGCCGCTCGATTGACATGGTCTCGGGCATGGTCAGGACCAGCGGATATCCTCTTGCCGCGCACACGAAGGCCAAGGCGATACCGGTGTTGCCGCTCGTCGGCTCGACGACGGTCATCTCCTTCGAGCCGCGTTTCAGAACTCCGTCCCTCTCGGCCGCCCAGATCATGGCGGCGCCGATTCGGCACTTCACCGAGTAGGCGGGGTTCCGACCCTCGATCTTCGCAAGAACCGTCGCCGGCATTTCCTTCGTGAGCCTATTCAGGCGAACTAGCGGTGTGTTTCCGATACTTAGGCTGTTATCGTCAAAGACTCTGTTCATTGGTAAATCTCTTCTAAATGCAATAG
>SKWY01000092.1 GCA_007128675.1 Deltaproteobacteria bacterium
CGACTAGGCAAGCTATTGCATATAGGTAGCGCCTCTCAAACTTCGTCATGACTCGGGGGCTCGGTCGCTGTCAGCACCAGATCGCAAGGGAAGGGCGGGTCTTGCGGCTCCTGTGGCTCCTGAGGCGCTTCGGGCCCGTCCTCATTCGAGAGTGGGCTTGGCTCCGGGCCAGGAATGCACGGCACGGAGTCGGCCTGCGGGTAGACCTCGCAATGGAAGAGGAAAGAGTGGCCCGCCCATGAGACCGCGGCGTGCGCAATCGCAAGCTCCAGTACACCAGTGCCGGTGCCGGGACCACACCGCGCGTCGTCCATCTCTGTTCTAGCCACGGCGAAGCGAATGTGCGTTTCAGGCTCCAAGCCGCCAGGCTTCGGTTCTTCGTCCCCATCTTTCATCGAATCGTCGTTTCCATTCGAGCCAGAGGCGTCGTCATTGATGCTACCGGGGTCTTCCTCGACATCGAACCAGCGGGAGTAGGATTCGTTCGAAAAAGACACGACGCCTCCAGCGGCGACCTCTCCCATACAGATGAGCGCGTAGCTGTAGTCAGCGCGTGCGTCTTCAATGCGCTCGCAAGGCCCCATCGAGTCCGCTACCAGCAGAACTAGGGAGCCCAGGAGGGCGAGCAGGCTGAAAAGAAAAAGGGCGGGGCGCATTGTGAATCCTCCACACTTGGGACTCGCGTTACACAGAGATAGATAGCATGGTGCGCGTGCTCTGAATATGCGCCATTTCCGGCCTCTCTACCCTCTGGCTATATCCCAGGAACGCGACACGCCTGTTATGGGCGCGCCCAATGCCTCCTTCATACTGATTCGCCCTGCTCGACGCTAGCCGATGAACTCGTGCCCGTTGGTAGTTGCGATGCGGTCGGCCGAGGCACTTCCTGTTGCCTTCTGTAGGATGTCCAATACCTCGCCCTGCAGATCTCCGTGTAGCAGGGGCCAATCGGAGCCAAGAAGAATACGATCGTCTCCGACCGCCTCGATCGCTCTTTGAATGTTGTAGGCGGGCTGCCAGCTAGTATCGGTGAAAGCATGTGAGAAGCGCTTCATGATCGACCAAACTAGCTCCGGATACTCTCTGTTCATGTGCGCGAAGCAAACGCGCACATCGGGGTAGTCACGAAGAAGAGGCTCGAAGAGATGAGGCCCAACCGACCTCTTCTCCTTGTAGAGGGCTACGTGAAATAGACCGGTATGAACGATCACGAATAGGCGCCGCTCTTTCGCCACTTCAAAAAGCGACCGGTAGGCAACATGGCCGGGCGGGAGGCCGTCGGTGTTCAGGTGAATCTTGAAGCCTCGGCTCCCGGCATCGGCCAGCGCGCTCCAAGCGTCCAGCCACATCTCCTCTTTGGCGGATGGTGAAACCTCCGGCAAGGTACCTACCGGTACGAAGCGTTCACCACCCACCACGCGTGCCTCGGATAGTAACCATTCGTTGGGGGCGAAGAGAGGTGCGCCAATTACAATGCTCTTCTCTATTCCGTATCGGTCCATCGAGTCCAAGAGATGTCGCGCCGAGCCCACAAGTAGTGATACGGGCAAGCCGAAGACCGAGGCTGCACCTTCGAATAGTCGAGAAGCCACCGCCGGCGTCCTTTCACGAATCTTGGTCGAGGCCTCAATCCCCAAGGGAGACCTGATCGGGCCCATCAATCCTTTCAAGGTCTCCAAGGCGCCTTCGGCCTTGATGGCGCCGCGCTCCAGATAGGAACCGGCGGAGCTGGGGACGCGACTAGATACGCGTAGGGCCTGATGCTCCAGTGAGGGGAAGACATGGGAGTGGCAATCGATCATGGCGCTCTCAATCTCTCGGAGAGAATCCTGGTCAATGGTTTTGGCGCGGTCCTTCTTCCTTGTGCAAAAGCGCCAAGGTCGGATGGGTGTGAAGAAAGCTACAGCTGCTTCGGCAACCAGGCAACTGCGTTGAGTATGAACGTTGAGAATAACCAGGGACTGATGCCAGGAGGAATGGCTGGCTCCGAAGAGCATCGCCCCGGGTTGGGGATCTATTCCTCCAGGCAGCGCTATGTCTTCGGTCTCGATCGTCAGGTCGGTCTTCAGAACGGCCTGGCAAGCGTTGGATTCAACCGAGGAAACCGCGCCTTCGGGCGTACGAGAGACTTCACCTGGACCTGCGCCGTGCGGGAGGAAGCGTGGGCATGGCGAGCGGTGCGAATAAGCCCAGGGCATGCTATCCGACGATTTGGGTCTCCGGCAAAGGCTGTTGTCGATGCTCGATTTGGGGTATATACCAGGCAGTGTTTGTTGCGACGTATCACACAGCAGCTTCGCTGGCAGATGTGCTGGTTGAGGCCCATGGAGAGTTTATATGAAGGCTATTATGTCTTGGGTGCTGTTGCCGTTGTCCCTTTGCTTGGCGCTGATGCTAACGCATGAGGCCCGCGCCGAGAGCGAGAGCAAGAGCGAGAGCAAAGAGAAGAGCGCCGATGCCATCACCGACGCAATGCTTGAACTCGATCCGCTGACTTATGGTGGAGCGGAGGCCAGAGTGCGGATGGTACTGGTCAACGAGAGGGGACAGGAGCAAGAGCGCCAAGCGGTCATGATGAGCAGAAGAGACGGCGACGTACGTCGTACTTTTGTGCGCTTTCTGGCTCCGACCGATATTTCCGGCACCTCGTTTTTGGGGATTGATGATGACGGCGATAGGGTCCAGCATATCTTCCTTCCCGAGGCTAATAGGGAACGGCGAATCTCGACTCGCCAGAGAAACGCTAGATTCGTGGGAACGGACTACACATATGCCGACATGGACAACCGAGACATCGAGGATTCGACTCGGACACGGCTGCCGGACGAAACTATGGACGGCTCTGAATGCTACGTCATAGAGGCAAAACCAACGGACAGACGAAGCCCGCACAGCCGCATCAAGCTCTGGATCGCAAAAGAGAGTTATCTTCCTCTCAAGATGCAATACTTCAATAGAAGGGATGTGGAGACGAAGCGATACACGGTATCCAACACGGGGCGTATCGATAACCGTTGGGTAATCATGGAATCCAGAATGGCGGATTTGCGTCGAAACCACTCCACCATCATGCGTCTGTCCGAGATCGAGTTCAAGACGGATATTCCAATGGAGCAGTTCACTGTTCGGGCGCTACTGCGTGAATAATGAATCGTGGAGTTGCGCGCAACGACCCTTTTGCTAAGCTTGGTCTTGTCAGC
>SKWY01000269.1 GCA_007128675.1 Deltaproteobacteria bacterium
AAGGAGCCGATCTTCTGGCGAGGCTAGCTCATTCGGGGCTTCAGCATCTCACCCTTGCGCATTTGTCGGAGGAGAACAACAAACCGGAGATAGCGCTCGAGATGGCTTGCGGGATCTTATCGTCCGCCGGTATTGGGACCAGCGTTTCCGTTGCAAGGGCTTCCTGTCCGATAGAGCCCGTGGCGCTAGAGCGAAACGGGCAGCTCGCTCTTGGGCCTTGGTAGCTTCTCGGGGATCCTATTCATCGTTTCTTCGCGATCTCTCTTGCGAGATGGCCGGCTCCGACGAGGCCGGCGTCATCGCCGAGGGAGGCGAACTCGATGTTCACGCTGCGACGGGCGGGCGCTGCGGTAAGAGCGGCGACGTCGTTCCTAATCTTTTCCGAGAGGTAGGGAACGCCAAGCAAGACTCCGCCGCCTAGCACCAGAGTGCTGGGGTTCAGCAATGTGACGAGGTTGGCGACCGCCAGCCCGAGATGCTCGCCTGCTTCCTCGATGACTCGGCGCGCGACCGCATCGCCATTCTCGAAGGCCTCATGCACGGTTTCCATGGTTATTGACTCCTGGGCGAGGCCCATGGGCCTCTCGAGCCCCGCCTCCTCCCAGAGCCGAAGCGCGCGTAAGGCCATCCGATGCCCACCGGTGTAGGCCTCGAGGCAGCCAAGCTCTCCACAGCCGCATTGCTCGCCTCCGCGAACGACTTTGGTATGGCCGATCTCGGCCGCCAACCCGCAGGCTCCAGTCAGGAGCTTCCCATCTTCGATGATGCCGGCGCCGACACCGGATCCCACCGCCACCAGAGCAAGATGATCCGCTCCTTTTCCCGCGCCAGCTACTCGCTCACCCCAAGCAGCCGCCGAGAGGTCGTTCTCCACGCGGACGGGGAACGAAAATACGGAGGCGAGCATCTCTCGGAAAGGCACGTCTACCCAGCCGAGGTTGGGACCGATGGCGACGAGACCTCTTGGATGATTGAGCTGTCCCGCCAGAGCAACGCAGAGGGCCGAGATGGACTCTGTCGATCCGCGGGCATCATCGGCCACCGCCTCGACCAGGGCGGCCACCGAGCGGAGCACTTTTTCGGGCGCCTTGTCCACCAGACGCTCCTTGTGCACAGAGTGAAGAGAACCCTCCTCTCCCAGCGCGGCCGCCCTGATATTCGTGCCTCCGAGATCCAAACCGACGGTGATCATTCGAGACAGCCCTTCACTTGGTGCGTCATACGCCAGGGCCGTCGAACTCACCTCTGACCGTGGCTACAGCCTCTTCTACCTCATTCTTGATCTCTTGGAGGCGCTTTTCGCTCTTTGCCTCGAAACGCAGCACCAAGAGAGGCTGTGTATTTGAAGCCCTTACTAGGCCCCAGCCGTCCGAGTAGATGACTCTGACTCCATCCACGGTGACAACCTCTCTGCCTCTTGCAAGCCGCTCTTGCAGCTTGCGGACTACTTCGAACTTGATCTCCTCCGGGCAGTCCACGCGTATCTCGGGGGTGGCAAAGGTCGAGGGTAGATCCGAGAGGAGCTCACCAATGGTGCGGCCCGTGCGACTGAGAATCTCCAAGAGACGTCCAGTGGCGTAGCAGGCGTCGTCGAAGCCGAAGTAACGATCGGCGAAAAAGATGTGGCCGCTCATCTCCCCTCCCAGCATTGCTCCTTCCTCCTTCATCTTGCTCTTTATGAGGGTATGGCCCGTCTTCCACATTATCGGCCGGCCGCCTTTCGCCGAAATGTCTTCGTAGAGGGTCTGGCTGCATTTGACCTCGCCCACGATCGCCGCGCCAGGGTGCTCGCGAAGAAGCTCTCTCGAGAAGAGCGTCAGGAGTTTGTCGCCCCACACGACGTGGCCGCTCTCGTCCAGGACGCCGATCCGATCACCGTCGCCGTCGTAGGCGATTCCCACATCTGCGCCATGTTCGTGCATGGCGGCTCTTAGGTGCACCAAGTTGGCTTCGATCGTCGGATCGGCCTCATGGTTGGGGAAGGTGCCGTCGGGATCGAGAAATAGACCGACCGATGGGACGTCGAGCCTCTCGAGCAAAGGCATAGCCGTGATGCCGCCTGTGCCGTTACCTGCATCAATGACGACCCTCGGTTTCTTTTCTCCAAGGCTCAGGTTCTTCTCCAAGTATGCGAGGTAGGGCTCTAGCACCTCGCGAATCTCGACTTCGCCCGGGCTCGAGGCCGTCGCGAATCGGCCTTGCTCGATTCGTTCCTTCAGGGCCAGAAGGTCATCGCCGCCCATGGTCATCTTGCCGACTCCGAGCTTCAGCCCGTTGTGGTCCGGAGGGTTGTGGGAGCCCGTGATCATCACCAGGCCGTGCACGTCGTCATAGAAGTTGGCGGCAAAGTATGTGACGGGCGTCGGGACCACCCCGAGATCCGCCACCGATACTCCCACCTCGCAAAGACCCTTGCAAAGGGCGTTTCTGATTCGGGGGCTGCTCTCCCTGGCATCTTGTCCCAATGCCACGCGCTCCCCGCCGCTTTCTCTGACGGCGCTGCCGAACGCGCGGCCAAGGCTTGTCATTGTCTCGTCCCCGAGGTCCTTTTCGGCGATTCCTCTAATATCGTAGGCGCGAAAGATATGAGGGTTCATTCTGGTGCCTCCATTGGAGTGGTAGGAGATACCCCATAGGTTGCTTCATGCTGTTCGTAAAGAGGGGTGAGGCTCATCTCCGAGGAGAAGGCGTAGCGCTTGCCTCATCTACATGAGGCGTACTACTGAAGAGCGCGATGGAGTGGCTTCAGATCATCGTGTTGTCTATCGTGCAGGGCCTGACGGAGTTTCTTCCGATCTCCAGCTCGGGACATCTGATACTGGTTCCTGTCGTAATTGGCTGGGAGGATCAGGGCCTTGCATTCGACGTCGCTACCCATGTTGGTACGTTGACGGCCGTCATTGTCTACTTCCGTAAGGAACTCCTCTCCATGATCTTGGAGGGATGGAGTTCGCTGCGGGCGCGGAAGATGACGAAGAATGGGCGGCTGGGCTGGTTCATCATTCTAGGCACGATCCCGGTGGGGCTTGCCGGGCTGCTTTTTGCCGATGTGGTCAGCAATCAGCTTCGCTCGCCCATCGTGATGGCGACCTCGCTCATCGTCTTCGGTCTGGTTCTAGGGTACGCGGACTGGAGTGGGCGACGGAAGATGGATGAGCATGAATTGGGATGGCGCTCCGTGCTCTTCATAGGGCTTGCGCAGGCCTTGGCATTGATACCCGGCACCTCGCGCTCGGGTATCACCATTACCGCGGGCCTTCTGCTTGGCATGACGCGCGAGTCGGCGGCGCGCTTCTCTTTTCTTCTGTCCATACCTGTTACGGCGCTCGCCGGTGCTTACGAGGCGATGGGGCTCATTGGGTCTCCCGAGGCCGTGGATTGGACGCCCTTCATATCCGGGGCAGTCATCGCGGGCGTAGCCGCCTACCTCTGTATCCACTACTTCCTGGCGTTCATCAGGCGAATAGGGATGCAGCCGTTCGTCGTCTATCGAATAGCTCTAGGGGCGCTCATCCTTTGGGTCTTCTGGGGGACTACTGGTGGGTAGCCGCAGGTCGGCTCCCTCGCTAGAGCTAGGAGCAGGCAGCCGCGGGAGCCGGGTTACAGCAGCAGTCGGCATTGGCCTTGGATAGGGCCTCGACCTTATCCGTCCGCTCCCATGGAAGGTCCAGATCCTCCCGTCCGAAGTGCCCGTAAGCGGCTATGGGGCGGTAGATGGGGCGAAGCAGGTCTAGCTGCTCGATGATCTCGCTTGGGCGCAGGCCGAAATGATCTCTGACGAGGCCCGAGATGCACTCCTCATCGAGCGTGGCGGTTCCAAACGTCTCCACTCGAACCGACAGAGGCTCCGCAACACCGATCGCATACGCAAGCTGCACTTCGCATTTAGTCGCTAGACCGGCCGCGACGATGTTCTTCGCGATGTAGCGAGCCATGTAGGCGGCCGAGCGGTCCACCTTGGATGGGTCTTTGCCGGAGAAGGCGCCTCCGCCATGACGGCCGACGCTGCCGTAGGTGTCCACGATGATCTTGCGCCCGGTTAGGCCGGCGTCGCCCATTGGTCCTCCGATGACGAAGCGACCAGTCGGGTTGATGTGATAGCGAGTGCCGGCGTGTAGGTGCTTTTTGGGGATTACGGGATCTATTACGAGGCGCCTGATATCCGTGCGTAGCTCCTCCATGCTCACGGACTCTTCGTGCTGGGTCGAGACCACCACGGCGTCGACGGCCACAGGTTGGTCTCCATCGTAACGAACGGTGACCTGCGCCTTGCCGTCCGGCCGTAGGTATCGAAGCTCGCCGCTCTTTCGTACCTCGGATAGCCGGCGCGTAAGCCCGTGGGCAAGGTGAATCGAGAGGGGCATCAAAACCTCTGTCTCACTGCATGCGTACCCGAACATCATCCCTTGATCACCAGCTCCTTGC
Source organism: Deltaproteobacteria bacterium (assembly GCA_007128675.1). Lineage (GTDB taxonomy): Bacteria > Myxococcota > Myxococcia > SLRQ01 > SLRQ01 > SKWY01. The sequence goes on from SKWY01000269.1 coordinate 4,426, forward strand.
TCGCCTGCTTCCCGTCCATCCACGCCCCGGGCTATGTCCGGGCTCTGCCCTTCGATTGCGGTCAGAACGGCACAGGTGCTCGCATCGAAGCCCATCTCGCTGCTGGTGTAGCCAATCTCCCTGATTACATCTCGCACGAGACTTGGGTAGTCCAGCCCATGAGCCGTGGTCGTCAGTTCTCCCGCCAGCACCACGAAGCCCGTCTTGACTAGAGCTTCGACAGCCACCCGCGCGCGAGGGTCTTTTTGGAGAACCGCGTCGAGGATGGCATCCGATATCTGATCGGCCATCTTGTCTGGGTGGCCCTCGGTGACGGACTCGCTCGTGAAGAGGCTCTTGCAGTGTGCCATGGTGATCTATCTCCGGGAGGATGATTCGGAAGGCAAAGACACGAGAAGCTAGCGGCTGGAGCCGGTAGGGGTCAAGCTTGGATCTGCGTGGTGTCCGGGAGAGGGCGCCGGGAATCGAGAATGGAAGGGACCCTTTGGACGGCAAGGAGGATCCGGGCGCTGGGCCTACCATTCTCCTCGAAGTGTAACCGGACGTACTGAATCACCCTCTTTGCTAGGCCATGGTGCTGGGGGCCGGGGCCGAAGAGGTGCTGGCAACCGGGCCTTCTCGGCAGGGCCTAGCCTGCTGCGAGCGGGTCATGCATGCGGGATGGTTGGGAGTAGCCGGGATGCCGCTGATCTTTCTTGATTCCGCGGGCCACTAATCATTGTGGAAAGACAGGTATGACTCGGGCAGGTCATCGAACTCCATCTCTCCTTCGCATTTCTCGCAAGGCAGTTCGGTCTTGATCTCGGGGGTGCCAGACTCGAGGTCCAGCAGTTTGGTTTCGTCGGCCTCACAGCTCGCGCAGAAGTATGGGAGCATGATCGAGCGAATCTTGGCGTCGCCGCGCATATTGGCGATCATGTAGAGTTGCTGCACCACCGCCACCGAGCACCGCTCCAATACAACTCGCCGATCCTTGGTCAGGTCGTTGATGAAGTGCACCCAGAGCCTTACGCCTGGGGAGGTGAACTGCCGTATGCCCTCCAAATCGAAAACCATGTTCTTCTCGGGGCGTTCGAGAAGGGGGGCAAAATCGATGGATTCCGTAACATCACCCTTGAGAGTAACCTTTAAGGTCTCTCCCACTTCTTCAATCTCCCACGAGAGTGCATCTTGCATGTCCAAGGACTCCTTGTTGTTCGAATCGCGCGGCAGTATACCCTCAGGTTGGGCTCGACAAAAGCCAGGATGTAGGTAATGCTCACGAAAGGTGCTTGGGATTCTCGAACTCCTAACAGGAAGGGCTTGGGAACGAAATTGTGGTGCGGATGGACACGTTTGGCTGATGGGTAAACCCAAAAACACGCGGGCCTGCAAGGAAGCCATGCATAAGTTGTCCCCCAAAGCGATAGTTGAAGAGAGCTTCGACGAATGGCAATGGGGAACTAGTGATTCGTAGGAGAGTAACAAGGATGTCGGCATGGTAGTGCTCGGCTTCGCGATTGGCCTCATCATTGGGGCCCTGGCTGCGGCGGCCATATTTCGATCGCCCCGAAAAAGGGAGAAAGAGCTACGGGCAGAGTTGGAGGCCTTGGCTGAACAACTACGGGCGAGGGACGAAGCCCTAGAGGACCTTCGGTCGTCACACGGGTCCCTACAAGAACATACGGAGAGTTCAGTGGCCCTCCTCAAGGAGGTAGCTGACTTGATTTCTCGTCGGCAGCGTACCGTCGAAGGCATTGTTGCTGCCCGCAGGGCATTCGAGGCCTGGGTCGAAGAATGCGGCATTGGGAGTCGTGGAGACGATCTTCTCGAGATATTGGGTCGATGCGAGGAGGCTTTGAAGTCGACTTCGGAGTCGGATGACAGCTCGGTGGTGGATTTGTCGGGGGTTCAGAAAGCTGTGAGCCAGGTGGCGAAGTGGGGTGAAGAGTTTCAAAAGTTGCTTGGAGAGCTAATACGCTCGAGCATGCGAGGGAAGCTCGGAGAAATGGAGAGTGTGTATCGGGGCATTCGAAGGGAAGCTGATGAGGCGCTCGAGCTTGCCGGAAGCACGACCGCCGTTGCTCAACAGGGCTATGGAACCGTGCACCAAACATTGGATCATGTGGAGTCCTTGGTAGAGATCGTGGATCAGACCCGAGTCGGAATAGTTCGTCTCGGCAAGTCAATTGACGATATCGGTGAGGTCTTGAGGATAATCCGTGATGTTGCAGACCGTACGAATCTTTTAGCCCTCAATGCGTCGATCATTGCCGCGCAAGCAGGTGAGCATGGAAGGGCGTTTCGCGTGGTGGCGGAGGAGATCAAGAGTCTTGCGGAGAGGACCACCGAGTCTACGGGCAATATCGATGAGCGTGTCCGCCAGATTCAAGCGGACAGGGAGCGCGTGATTCAGCAAACTTTCGCGGCAACAGAGACGACTCGAGAGGGTCGCGAAGTTGCCGCCAAGGCAGGTGATAACCTCAATTCCGTGCAGCAAAGTGCGAACCTCATCAGTCGAAAGATACGAAAGCTCGTGAAGTCGATAGAGAAGCAAGACCGGGTGTCGCAGGATGTCGTGGGCTTAGTGTCAAACCTTGAAAAGCGGGCATCTACAGCCTCTGACCTAAGTTCTCGACATGAAGAAGCCACGAAGGCTCTCCAGCGTAAGATAGTGGGTTTGCGCGAAACGATCGATGCCGGTCAGGCGCCACCATCGATGCTGAACCTTCGGTCGGAGGTTGAAGCATCTCTCTTGCGCCTGGGTCGTGTGGCCGACAAGCTTCGGGACGAAAGCGCGGGATATCTAGAAGTACAAACAAACTTAAGGACTTCGATTGATAGGTTGACTAGAATGTCAACCGAGGCTGATGGGCTGGCCCATCAAATCAATCTCATGGTATCGACAGTGAGTGTTTCGAACACCAGGATGAATGTGCCCTCACATCTGACCTCCGGTGGGGGGGGCTTGAAGGTCGATGAAGATATGGCAGGTTGACAGTCTTGCGAGAATCTCTGATGAGAGACACTGAAGCAACCGAAATCAGGATCGGAAGAGATCTTGTGATGAAGCGAAGAGATCTTGAGGATGTATCGCTCATTGCGCTCGATGGAGCCATCGATGAAAGCCTAGAATCGGAACCGCTCACCTCCAACCTGCGCGAAAAGGTTCTATTCAACCTCGAGAAAGTGAAGAAGATCAATTCCCATGGCGTCCGTCAATGGTCGAGCACGATCTCAAGAGTCGAATCTCCTTATTATGGCTTTCTTCACTGTGGGCCTGGTATCGTTTTACAGCTGAATATGGTCGCTGGATTTGGTGGGCGAGGTGAAGTGCTGAGCTTGTTCCTTCCTTTTATTTGCCCAGAATGTGATCTAGAAGCTCTAGTTTTTGTGGACTTGGTACAGAATCCAGAGGTTGCAAGGGGGGGGGCACTTCCTAAGGCCAAGTGTCGTGACTGTGCCTGTAACATGCTGTTTGATGATCTTCCTGAGGTGTATTTTTCGCACGTGTCCTCTGTTGCCCCGCCATCCCCGCCAGAATCGGTTAGAGAGGTTTTGGCCACTCTTGAAGATGGTAGAACCACGGGTTGAACGATTACCCCCCCCAAAAAAAGATGATGGAAGCCCCCGAGAACCAGCACATAGAATCGATCTGTCAGCGAAGCTTTCGATTAGCCCCTGCGGGGCTCATAATCGATGGGGGAAACCGGGTCTTCGGTAGAGTCCTCGCACGCCAACTTAGAGCCGCCATTGCGGATGTTGAGACAGGAGTGAGTGTAGCTCAAGCCGCGAAAGAAGGGCTCTTCGCAAATAGTGGGATCCTCCTTGTCAACTACGATGCTCTCTCCAGCGAGGAGCGAAGAGAGTTATTGGCGTTGATCGAGGAAGAGGTGATTTGTGGTCATGTGTTGATTCTTTCGAGTGGTCTCCCCAGCAAAGAACTCGCGACCTTGCTCTTTGATCATCGTCTCACCAACTTTCTGCGTACGACTAACGAGTTGCCCGAGTTGGATGAGCTGCTGGTAACAATTCACAAGTTAGTGACCAAGGACCTGTTCGGTCTGGACAAGTACTTTCCCTGGGGATGCCCGGTTACTTCTCTTCAGGCTTACAATAGAGCCGAGGCGCTAGAGGCGGTGCAGTTTGCGAAGAGTTTTGCGAAGCGTCTTGTTGCGGCCCAACGTCTCGGCGATGCTTTCGAGGTAGCGACTTACGAGCTTGTTACCAACGCTCTGTACAATGGTCCCTGTGATGCCCAAGGTCGGCCGTTATACGCGCATCTGGCTAGAAATGAGGACGTTTCCCTTTCGAAGGATGAGCCCATCGAGATTAGGCTTTGCGGAGACGGTCGCCGAATTGGTGTTTCCATTACGGATGTGTTCGGCACATTGTCATCAAATAGAGTTTTGGATTATCTTGGTAAATGCCTCAGGCAGGGGAGGGATCAGATCGATGTGAAGCCGGGAGGGGCTGGTCTAGGGCTTTATTACTCGTATAGCTCGGTTTCCCATTTGGCTGTCAACCTAGCACCTCAGAAGCGAACCGAGATGATTGGTCTGATCGACGTGCGTGGAAGCTACAAGGAGTTCGTATCGCGAGGAAAGTCGTTCAACATATTCAAGGCAGAAGTGGGCTAAGCAAACTGGATAATAGTGCAATCGACTTCCAAATGTAGATTCTGCAACCTAGTGACCGTAGGCTCAACGCGAATCCAGTCTCTTTTTCCTCCACAAGTTGTGACTGCCGAGGTAGACCCCACAGTTGTTGAGGAGAAGATCCTTCATCCAGCTGAGGAAGCTCTTGTTAGTAGTGCCGTGCCAAAGCGTCGGCGTGAGTTCGCGGCGGGGCGAGCATGTGCTCGTGCGGCCTTGGCGGAACTGGGAAAAGCCGCCGGCCCCATACTTTCTGGTGTTCGCAATGAGCCTCGGTGGCCGGAGGGAGTCATTGGCAGCATAACCCATACGAATGGTTATTGCGCAGCAGCCGTGGCTTCGGAGGATGCAATTCGTTCTGTTGGTCTTGATGTGGAGAGGTCAGATTCGATGCCAAGGGAGCTTTGGTCGTACATCTGTACGAATGAGGAGTTCGAGTGGCTCTCCGGGTGGCCCCAGGACGATATAGGGAGCTTAGTGAAGCTCATTTTTTGTGTGAAGGAGTGTGTCTACAAGTGTCAGTATCCGATTACCCACGAGTTCCTGGATTTCCTGGACGTAGAGATTGCCTTCAATAACAAACAAGAGGGTTTTGTCGCAAAAATAGTCGACAAGACTCATATTAAGAAACAGCTTGGGAGTTCTTTGGAGGGAAGGTGTTTCGTGGACGATGGATTCGTCCATTCCGGCATGGTCCTTGTACGAAAGTGAGTGCCTTTCAATGCGATATGAGTCTTCTTGGCTTCCGAACTCGAAACCGGAGCTGAGTTCTCGCCTTCGATTGTTTTGCTATCCCCATGCGGGAGGAGCAGCAAGTGTCTTTTCTTCGTGGAAGAATCGTTTGCCCGCGGGGGTCGAGCTTTGTGCTTTGCAGCCGCCGGGGCGCTGGGAAAGGCACCGGGAGAAGGCTCATAGGCGTGTGAGTGCTGCCGCGGAGGATCTTCATCAGAACCTGGCCTCTCTTCTAGATCGGCCTTGCGTGTTGCTTGGGCATAGTCTGGGAGCACTGATCATGTATGAGGTGGCTTGTCGTCTGCAGAAGACTGATGGATCATTTCTTCGCCATCTTCTCGTTGCAGCTCAAATCGCTCCTCATCTTCCCAGAATCGGACGTCCTCCCGATTTTAGTAGTGATGAAGCGCTACTGGCCTGGGTTACCGAACTCTATGGAGCCGGTCGTCTAGTTGGGCTCGATGATCCAACAATGCGAGAACTATTCTTGCCATTGCTGCAAGCGGATCTCGAGGCGCTGGGCACCTATCATTACGAGGAGAGGCCACGACTCAAATGTGCTCTTTCCGCTTTTGGGGGCAAGGAGGACTCTTCGTCCTCTGATGCCGGTGTTTCGGCTTGGGCAAAACACACCGAAGCAGGCTTTTCTTCTGCCATGCTTCCGGGTGATCATTTCTTTTTGCATGATGAGAAATCCGGTTTTTTGGCCTGTTTACAAAACCTATTAGAGGGTGAGCTAACCCGGTAATTGCGAGTCGCAAACTAACTCTTTCGAGAGTGATTACCGGGCTTCTGGGATGCCTATGAGTGCCCCAAGGCTGTATGCCATTAGTGATCTGCATCTCGAGCGGGCTCCGAACCGTGTGGCTCTGGAGCAACTTCCAGCCTATCCCGAAGACTATCTAATCCTCGCCGGAGACGTGTGCACTGGCTTGGAGCTGTTTGTTGGGGCTATGGAGCTTCTGTCCTCTCGGTGGCGCCAGGTGATTTGGGTTCCGGGCAACCATGAGCTTTGGACAGTCTCTTCCGAGGATCGCGTGCTCGAAGGAGAAGGAAAGTACCTAGAGCTTGTCAGAATCTGCCGTCGTTTTGGCGTCTTGACGCCGGAGGATGAGTACGCCGTCTTTCCCAGCTCCGATGGAGGCGTTCGGATTGCCCCCCTTTTTCTTTTGTATGACTACAGCTTCGCTCCAGATGGCATGGATCCCGAACAGGCGAGGGCCTGGGCCGAGTCGGCGGACACGATATGCACGGATGAGGTAATGCTGTCTACCGACCCATATCCAACACGTGAGGCTTGGTGTGCAGTACGGTGTTCGCAGACTGCCGAGAGACTTCGAGCGGCGGCACGAGAGTCCTCCTTGATTCTCGTTAATCACTTCCCCTTGAGGCGGGATTTGGCGCGTCTTCCACTCGTTCCTCGCTTTACGCCTTGGTGTGGGACGCGTCGTACAGAGGATTGGCACACTAGATTCTGTGCCAAGGTAGTCGTGACTGGGCACTTGCACATACGTCATACGGCCTGGCGAGACGGAGTGAGGTTCGAGGAGGTTTCTCTAGGTTATCAGCGACAATGGGATAGGCGACGAGGATTGGAGTCATACTTACGGTTCATTTTGTGAGCGGAAGTATAAACCCGCAATGCAGTCAAGGGTTGAAGTTTAGTCTATGGTCCTGCAATAGAGTGGATACCCTAAATTGTGGTCATGAGGCGATCTAAGGAGCGAGTTGGTGCTGCTCTATCCATGGGTTCTATTTCGAGAAATACTCGCTACCAGCGTTCATAGATGATAACGTTTCAAGTTTATTGAGGGGGGCAAACTTCAATGGAAGGGCTATGCAGTTACCTTTTCGACGCATTGCAGTGGTGAATAGGGGAGAACCTGCCCGGCGCTTCACTCACGCGGTCCGCGAAATCAATGATTCATCAGGGGCCGGACTCGAGGTAGTTGCTCTTTTCACCGAGCCTGATGCCAATGCGGCATTCGTGCGCGAGGCAGACCACTCTTATTGCTTGGGACCTGCCACAGCCTTCGATGAGAGGACCGGTAAGGGACGATCGACCTACTTGAATTATGGGCGTTTGACCGATGCGCTGAGGGCTACTGCGGCTGACGCGG
>SKWY01000043.1 GCA_007128675.1 Deltaproteobacteria bacterium
GAACTCCGGACAGCCCCAACTCTCGAGCTTCGTCGGTTGCAACGGATTCCAGCCCTGGCGAAACCACGGCAAAGCAAGATGATTGTTTCACGGCATGGAATAATAGCAGTCTTCGAGAGGCGTCCAAACCCAAGTTCAAGGAGTGCCCCAAGACTGGGATGCCTGGATAGAGGGGGCCCGCCAAATCCCCTCTATCGAGCGAGTCGGTGCACCCGGCATAGCTCGACCATCCGTTCACTCTTGAGGATTTGGCCGACAGGGCTCATACGCTCCCACACGGAGGTGCTCCTTTGCGGAGGCAGGAGCCAACCAATCCCTTCATCACTCTTAAGTGTTGGGTCCTTCGACAGCTCAACGTCAGAACCTTATCTGTGCTTGAAAACGAAAGACCTCTGTTTCTCTTTCATCTGCGCCTTTCTCGTTAAGGGCAAGGTCCACCTTCAGATTAACATTATGGCCCACGAGAAAAAAGTTCAGGCCTAGATTGAAGGTGTTCCATGCGTTGTCCGTTTCCTGCTCATTCTGGTGTTGAAAACGTACGACGGGCTGCCAACGGCCACCGAATATTTCGCCGGGGATCAGATAACCTAGCTGAGCCGCCATCGTTGTACCCTCGAATCCGTGAGCCCAGGCGTAGCCCATCCATCGGTATAAGGAACAAGCCGCGTTGACTCTACCCTGGCCTAGGGGCTGCTCCAGAAAAGCGAAAAGGCTGACGGCAAGACTGTAATCTTCACTCACGATTCGACTGGGTATGATGTCTACGCCACCGCCAAACGACAACATGTCGAAAGACCCAAGGCTATTCAGATCAAAGAACCAGCCCGGCTGAGCGTCGCCGAGGTTCACCGTCATCATTCCCGCATATCTCAGTGTGCTCGCCCCCCACCTGAACTCGACGTCCTCGAGAGGGGGCCTGGGAAATCCCTGAAGCAGAGCCACTCGATAATCCAGCCGACCCTCGAAAAGGATACCCCTGGACTCGATACCGTCGGCCCGCCAGGCCGCACCTCTCATGAGGGTAGGAACCTTGATGGAGGCGAGGTTGTAATCGATTCCGAGCAGCGAGGCCGAAGAACTCCTGTTCTCCACTGAAAAGGGAACCAGAATACGGCCAATCTTCACCTTGAACTGCGGCAGGAAAGCTATGTCTATGAAGGCCGCGTTCCATATGGTCTCGTTTGGAACGCTGGCTCTTCCTGTATCTGGAACGTCAGTGGCCGCGAAGAATCTTGTCTTCGGATGCAGCGAGCCCATCACCAGAACGCGAGAGCGCCGAATAAAGAACTCACGAGTCCAGGAGTCGTTTTCGACTCCGGCAAGCCCGCGAGCCGACTCGAACCGCCACTGCCCAAGAAAGCCCAGTTGGAGCCAGACATCATCGTCTACCTCGAGACGTGGGCTCCAGGCCTGAGCTGGGCTAGCGGTACAAAGGAAACAGACTGCAATTGGAGCAATCAGAAACCGACCACGAAACATGCCCCAGGCTACGACCCGCACCGCAGGCGCGCAAGCCCATTCTCGCCCGCACTTTGAATCCCGGGCCGGATCATCGCCGTTTTCAGGGCAACTCAGTCCGTGTGCCTCCGCGGTCCCGACAGCCGAAAACATCGAAAACGGAGTTTTCGCCCCACCAAGAGAATGCTGACAAAATTGACTGTAGCGACACGCTTAGTTATTCACAAAGGATGCTAACAGACAAGCGGCACCTGGCTTTCGAAGCCCATACGCCCATGAGGAGGGAATCTATGCGTTCAAAACGATCAATGATTCTATCGTTGGTAGCAGTTCTTGCCCTATGTTTCTTTGTCACAGGATGTGGGCCTGATGAGCCTAGCGACAACGGCAACGGAGAGAACGGCAACGGGGAGAACGGCAACGGAGAGAACGGCAACGGTGGGGAGTTATCGTTTGGGATCTACAGTATCGATGATTGGACATACAATAGGGACGGGTGTGACGTGGAGGGTGATAGCGTTGCGGACCAAAGAGATCCCTACTTACTGGTCAACGTCATTACACCCTTTGGCTTTCCGATGCTTCAGGCATATCTTTGTGCGAACCTCGATGACTGCCGGGAGCGCTCTTTCTCTAACTCTCTACTCGTGCCACAGACATTCGGCCCATGGGATTACGAGGAAGACGAGGAGAGCAACGGCTGGTTTTTGAGCGGCATCGAAACGAGAGCCGTTGATTTTATAGACGAGACTTGCCATTTCGAAATACGTGATACAAGTCTCCAAATAGTCGACCCCGGACAGACGATCGTGCTCGAGAGAGTGGAATATAGTGTAACGTCCCCGGCGCAAGAGGGTGATAGCGCTAGTGACTGTTGCCCTGAAGAAGATGGTTTTGCCGCGGCCGAGGCCGAAGGATGCAGTGGACTTCAAGTCGCCCAGGCTTCCTTCTTGGAGCCCCTGCCCGACCCAGAAACAGAATAGGGAGCGCCACGGCCCTGGAGGATTCGACGCCGCAATGCGCCGAAGGCGCATACTCAGATCGTCGGCGGCAAAGCCGCCTTTCCCCACGCCGCGAATCCGATATCTGCGCAGCAAGTCGAGCCAATATGGAGCTAATGATGGGGGGTTTGGGGGGAGAAGGCTCTTCCCCCAAAAGAGGCCTGCGAAGCAAGGCCGGAACACCGCCATTGTCTTCGGCTACTCACTCCGTATGCCTACCCGCCCCAACGGCCAGAATCCCCCGAAACGACATCAACGACCCATCCGAGACAATGGCGCGCCCTGGAGGATTCGAACCTCCGACCTATGGCTTCGAAGGCCATTCTGGGCGAACTGCTAACCTCATGGTCCCACTAGTGTTGTTATGCCTAGGTGGCGTTATTGTTACCAGTTCTATTGACTGATAGTGGCCTATAAGGGACAATAGCTTCCGATGAAATACCGATTGAAGTGGGACCATAGGTGGGACCACAACCGTATGGTCCCACTTTGGAGAAGCCATCATGCCAGTCAAGTTGACCACGAAGATGATCGAGGATCTCGAGGCTCCCGCGAAGGTATTCGACGCTCACAGGGAGGCGCCTAGAGGTTTTGGGGTCCGTGCGCGGCAGTACTCCACCGAATTCATTCTCCGATACCGCGCTAATGGCGTCGACCGGCTGGCCATCATCGGGAGCTTTCCGACCTGGACACTGACGGCCGCAAGAGAAC
>SKWY01000081.1 GCA_007128675.1 Deltaproteobacteria bacterium
CAGGCCTTGTGCCGGCGGACATCTATCGTCCAGCTGCTATCGACCAGCTAATTACTTTGGCAGGTCAGAACGATCTTCCAGTGGCGGCCGCAAGGAAGGTTCTTCCTCCTGGAACCCTTGTCGGTGTGTCGACCCATGATCTTGACCAGGTGGATGCCGCCCTCTCCGATGGAGCGGACTACATTGGCTTTGGTCCAGTGTATGCGACTGGGACCAAGGCCAACCCGGAGCCTGTTGTGGGCTTGGAGGGCCTTGCCGGTGCCGTGAATAGGGTGGCTGGACGAATGCCGGTTGTGGCGATCGGAGGCATGAATCTCGGGCGGGTCGGCAAGGTGGCTCTTGCCGGTGCCGATCTCGTGGCTGTGATATCCGATGTCATCGGCGACTTAGACCCCGCCGCGCGGGGAAGAGCAGTGCATGAGAGGATGCTCGGCGGAAAGGGAGAGAGTCAATGATAGTGGTCGGTCTGACAGTTGATCTGGAAGCCGCCGCGAAAGGCAGGCCCGCCGACAACTATGTTCTTCGGGTTCCCTACGTAAAATGGGTTCAGCGCGCCGGTGCTCTTGCCTTCATGCTCCCATACGTCTCGGACCGAGCTCATGTCGAAGCCTACCTCGACAGGCTCGATGCCTTGGTCGTGACGGGAGGCTACTTCGATGTCCCCGCCGAGCTATACGGCGAGCGCTCTGGTGCCCGGATGGGAACGATCAAGCAATCTCGAACGGACTTCGAGCTTGCTCTCATTCGGGGAGCCATCGATGTGAGAATGCCCATCTTGGGAGTGTGTGGAGGGATGCAGCTGCTGAACGTGGCTTATGGCGGAACGCTGCATCAAGACATTCTAGAGGAGATTGCTGGCGCCAAAGAGCACGAGCAAGGAGTCGATCCTCGAAAGACCTTCCATGCCGTGGATGTACTCGAGGGCTCGAGGCTTGCCGCATGCTTGGGGGGCAGCTCGAACATCGAGGTAAACAGCACACATCATCAAGCCGTCAAAAGGCCTGGAGAAGGGCTCATTGTTTCCGGGCGTTCGCCGGACGGGGTGATCGAGGGCATTGAGGACCCATCTCGACCCTTTTTGCTGGGAGTTCAGTGGCATCCGGAGCTACTCGCCGACGAGCACCCGGCGCAGCAGTCGATCTGTGGTGCCTTGGTCGAGGCCGCATTAGCCGCCAAGACACATCGTTAGTCTCTCTCGGCGGTCGATTGCTGTCTCGCTATGTGGGCCGGTAGACCTTGGCCGGCCCGCCCAAGAGACACCGCCATGGAATGGCGGCTTCTCGTTCGCTCTCGTTCACGAGAATCAATCGTAGCAAGCCACCCTATTGGTGCCTGCTCGCCGGGCCGTCTTCATGGCCTCGTTGGCGGCTTGAAGCAAATCCTCGCCGCTTCTAATGTTGCTGTGCGGAAAGGCGGCAGCTCCGATCGAGCATGAGACCGGCGTCCCTAGGTCCAGCTTCATTACCTTGTCACGGACTCGCTCGGCCACTGCAACTCCACCCTCGGTCGCGGTCTCGGGAAGAAGCACGATGAACTCCTCCACGTCTATTCGAAACACACGATCCGCGTCTCGGATCTCGCTCTTGATGGTATCGACGACCGCGGCGAGCAAATTGTCGGAGTTCTCCTTGCCAAGACGTTGCTTGACGGAGATGAAATCATCCAGAGCAAGCAAGAGGGCGCCGAGTGGACGACCGTAACGTCTAGCTCGGGTGAGCTCGTAATCTAGATGGGTGTGCAGCTGGGCAAAGAGGCTGGCGCCGGTTACTTCATCATCGCCGCATTGCCGGGCAAGGGCCGCCTCGGCTACCTTCATTCTCTCTTGGAACTCTCGCAGCTGAAGGGCGGAGCGCACTCTGGCCTTCAGCTCGAACAGCTTGAAAGGCTTCGTCAGATAATCGTCGGCTCCAAGCTCGATTCCCCGAACCTTGGCATCCAGATCCGTGTCCGCCGTGACGATGACGACTGGAATGTCCTTGGTGGATGGCTTGGATTTCAGCTCTTCCAGCACAGCGAAGCCATCCATGTTGGGCAGATGGATGTCCAGAAGAATAAGGTCTGGTGGCCGGGCCGCAATCTCGGCTAGGGCTGCTTCGCCGTCGGGAACCGTTTGGACCGTGAAACCCAGGTGCTCGCAAAGCTCGCTTATGAGTTCGACATTGTGCTGGTCGTCGTCGACGACGAGGATCGTCTGCGAAGTCGTCATTTGCTTTTCCGGATCATGGGACGTTCTTGTCGTAGTTGTCGAAGCGGGTGAACTCGTCGAAGAAGACGAGTTCCACGGTCCCCGTTGGTCCATTACGTTGCTTGGCCACGATGATCTCGGCCAATCCTTCGTCGCCCGATGTGCCTTCTTCACCCTGTCGATAACGTTCTTCCCTATGAATGAAGACTATGACGTCGGCATCTTGCTCGATAGCTCCCGACTCACGCAAGTCGGAGAGCTGGGGCCGCTTGTTTTCTCGACGTTCCAAGGAGCGATTGAGCTGCGATAGAGCTATGACCGGGACATCCAGATCCTTGGCAAGCTGCTTCAAACCTCGGCTGATGCTCGATATCTCCTGCTCCCTGCTGTCGCTCTTCGGGCCACGCATCAGCTGAAGGTAGTCCACTATCAGGAGATCCAGGCCGACCCTGGCCTTCATCCTCCTTGCTTTGGAACGAACCTGATGCAGGGTGATCGCTGGGGTGTCATCGATGTACACGTTGGCTTCGGAGAGTGCGCCGGCAGCCGCGGCCAGCTTGGGCCAGGCGTTGGGTTTGAGCTGACCCGTGCGCAGACCACCCGATGGAACCCTCGCCTCCGAGGCCAGCAGCCGCATTACGAGGCTGTCGGTGCTCATCTCCAGCGAGAACAAGGCTACGTTGACTCTGTCTCCTCGAAGGGCTGCGTTGGCGGCCATGTTGAGCGCCAGCGCCGTCTTTCCCATTGAGGGGCGTGCCGCCACAATGATTAGGTCGCTTCGTTGCAACCCAGCGGTCATCTTGTCCAGATCCATGTAGCCCGTTGATATACCCGTTATGTCGGACCGAGCTTCGAAGCGGCGCTCTAGAATGCTTAGTACCCGGACGGCAACATCCTTCAGCGGGGTGAGCTGCCTCTCGTCCTGCTCTTGCGTAACCTGGAAGATCCGAGATTCGGCTTCTTCCAGAAACTCCTTGAAGTCG
>SKWY01000316.1 GCA_007128675.1 Deltaproteobacteria bacterium
ACCCATTGGTGGGGACCAGGATTCTGCGCGGCGGCCAATGCCTGGGCTCTCCCCGGCTCTTGATGGCCATGGTCGGACAAGGCGCCGTTCGAATCAAAAAGTCGACCAATGGATTGAAGAGGACCTCGGAGCCGCTTTGCTTCTCCGGAGCGCCCAGCACCATCAGATCGTGATGCTTCTGGGATTCCTCGGCGATTGCGTTGGCTACGTCGTCGGTCTCTATGGCCTTGCGGCTCAGCTCCATTCCCTCGAACTCCTTGCTTATGCGTTCGAGGAAAGCTAGCGCCTCTTCTCGTTTACCCGGTGGACACACCGTGAGCAGGGTAAGCTTGAAGGGAGTCCCTCGCGCCATTTGCTCCAGAAGGCCCGCCTCCAGGTTTTCGAGCCCCGGGGCCAGCCGCTGGCGCACGGGGAGAAGCACTCTACGAATGCCGGAGACCATGGAGCCGGCTGCAAGCTCCTCCCGTTTGAGCCTCTCGGCTTCCGCGGGTTCGGTTTGCACCTTTCGTAGGATCCGGGGAAGCGTGAAGGGCACGGCGAGGGTCGTGACTATCGACATCACCACCAATATGGAGAACATTTCTTGCGTCAAAAGACCAAGCTGCAGGCCGATAGTCGCGACGAGTATCTTCATAGCTCCGCCGGCGTTCAGGCCGACGCCGTAAGACAGGGCGTTCCATGGACTCCGGCGTCCGATGAGCAAGGCGCCAAGGAACGTACCGCTTAGCTTGGCTACCGTCGCGACGGCGATGATTCCCACGGTCAGGCCGATCAGCTCTGGTGTGAGCAGCCCGAGAATGTCGACCTTCAAGCCAGCGATGCCGAAGAAGATTGGGGTGAAGACCCCCATGGAGAGAGTTCGAATGCGCTCGTGTACCGCCGGAGGAAGGGCCGGAATCTGTCCGAGAACGATCCCGGCCACGAAAGCGCCGAGAACCGCCTCGAAGTGCATGGCCTGTGTGATTGCGGCCCAAAGAAATGTCAGCGCGACGACTATCGTCACCATGCCGTCCGTGGTGGCGAGACGTTCCTGGGCCATCTCGAGGAGCTTCTTTACCAGCCATCGGCCGATGGTGAAGCTTAGAAGAAGAAAGGCGAGTACCCCACCGACGGTGATGCCAACTCTTCCAGTCGTGATTGCCTCTCCAGCCGCTAGAGCAGCCACGATCGAAAGGAGAATCCAGCCTATGGTGTCGTCGCTCATTCCGGCGGCGATGGTCGTCTGCCCGATGTCGCGTCGCATCATGCCAAGATCCATCAGGATCTTGGCTATGACCGGTATTGCGGATATGGCGAATATGGTTCCAAGGAATAGGGCGAACACGAGCTCGTGCTCTGACTCCACCATGACCCTGGAGGGCAACATCCTTGCTAGTACGAAGCCGGCGGCGAAGGAAGTCGCGACTCCGCACCAGGAGACTCCTATCGCGGTGCGGGCATGTCTCTTTATGAGAGCCAGGTCAGTCTCGAGGCCCGTGGCCAAGAGGAGGAAGATCGCTCCTATTAGGGCGACAAGCTCCAGTAGATAACCCTGGACTTCCGTTTGTGGCAGGATCCACTGCCCCGCAAGGGGCCAAAGGCCGGAGAGAAGAGATGGACCAAGGATAATGCCGGCAGCGATCTCGCCAAGGACCGAAGGCTGGTCCAGCCGCTTGGCGACATACCCGAACCCCCGCGCCGCGATCAGCAGGAGGGAAATCTGAAAGAGGACCCGAAGCAGGTCCTCATGCGAGGCTCCGGTGAAAACGTCCATATGGCTCTAGTGTGAAGCCGTTCTTTCTCACGGGGTGAGGGCGATAACGGCCTGCTCATCGATTGGATGGGCCCCCAATGGGGCGTTGGCTCTCGCACTAATGTTTCAGGTTGCTGCGTCTTCCTCCGAGAGTGTCAGCATTCCCATGACGTCAGTTCTTGGCAACGTAATAGCTGGAACTTTCTTCTCGTAGGAGGTCATCGAGGTCGACCTCATGGACGGCGGGGGCTCAGCTGTTGGCATCCCATGAACCCTTGTGTGGGTGCTCTTTAGGTCCCCGCGACCATGAAGACCAAGTGAAGCTTTACACTAAACGAGCGATTGCCGAAACCGATATGCGCCGATGTGTGGAGAGCCGTCACCGACATGTGGAGATCCGGACCTGGTCCAGTCCGGACATCGGCGACGTTATAGTGTGGAGACAAAGGCGACACATTGTGATTTGTCTTGCTTCGAATCTACGCTCTTCGACTTATCGATCGGGACCGCGAGTATCGCCCCCGCGACCAGCCGGCGAGTAGCCATTCAAGGGCACCTAATCTGGTCACTTCCCGATATCTGCCAGAAAGCTTGCCCACCGGGCCCGACCGATATGCGCCGGCCCGAAACTGGTATCAGTCTGTCCAGTCGGGACATAAGAATCTCCCTGTTTCCTCTCCCTCCCCGTCGTTGCTCTTCGATCGGTACCGTGAGCTTGTGACCCGGGATTCGCCAGAGAGACGATATGCGACGACACGCCCAGGGAATAACTTCATGGGGCGCATGAACGCACGCCGATGAAGAGAACAGCGCATTCGAACCTGGCAGGGCCCTTGCGCGCGCTCTTCTCGCAAAAGGAGCGCCTTTGGGATGCAAAGGTAGGCTCCTTCGTTATAGTGGCATCTTTATGTCCCCTTGTCTGAATATGGCTACCTTGGATGATGCCCCCACGGGGGGCGGTAGAGGCTGGCACCGTGGCCCGTGAACCCTTGCGGGATGGCGAGATGACCGGCGCGGACCAGGTGCGAGAGGTCATTCGGGCGTACTGGGGCTTCGATGACTTGAGGCCGCTTCAGTCAAGCGCGATTGCGGCGGGGCTAGAGCAGAGGGACTCGCTTCTGGTTCTTCCGACAGGTGGAGGCAAGTCGCTTTGCTATCAGGTGCCGCCGCTGGTAGCTGCTCGTACCGATGTGGTCGTCAGCCCTCTTATCTCCTTGATGGACGATCAGGTCCGGGCGCTCGAGGCCATAGGCTACCCTGCCGCGGCGCTTCATGGCGGCCTCTCGGGTGAGGAGCGCCGGAGGGTGCGTGACAGGCTCGAGGCAGGAGAGCTGCGCTTGATCTTCGTCTCCCCGGAGCGCCTCTTGATGCCATCATTGTTGGGATTGTTGGGGCGGGTAGGCGCGAGCGTCTTCGCCATCGACGAG
>SKWY01000153.1 GCA_007128675.1 Deltaproteobacteria bacterium
GGCACCTACTATGCTCTGCATCAGGTTCTCGTCTCCTCGAGCGACCTCTTCCACTGCTTTCAGGCACCTGGCGACCTCCGGCTCGGACCTGGAGGCCTTGAAGGACCGCAGGCGCTTCTTTTGACGCTCCTCGATCTCTGGATCCACGCGCAAGGTCTCCAGGCGCTCGTCACCATCATCCTCCGTCAAAAAGTCGGTCACCCCCACCACCTTGCGCTCACCGGTCTCGCACTCCCGCTGATAACGGTACGCTGAGTCCTGAATCTCTTTTTGGGGATACCCGCGCGCAATGGCCTCTACCATGCCGCCCATCTCATCTATTCGCGCGATATACTCCTCCGCCTCGGCCTCGATGCGACAAGTCAGGCTCTCGAGTAAGGGTGCGCCCCCAAAGGGATCGATTACATCGGCGACGCCGGACTCGTGCGCTATGACCTGCTGGGTCCTTAGAGCTATCCGTACGGCCTTCTCGGTGGGCAGGGCATGGGCCTCGTCCATGCTGTTCGTATGCAGCGACTGAGTACCTCCGAGCACGGCCGCCATTGCCTGAAGAGCCACCCGTACAATGTTGACCGCGGGTTGCTGCGCCGTGAGCGTGCATCCGGCCGTCTGGGTATGGAACCTCAACATCATGGAGCGCGGGCTCTTCGCGCCGAAGCGCTCCTTCATTATCCTCGCCCACAGCCGCCTCGCCGCCCTGAACTTGGCGATCTCCTCGATGAACTCGTTGTGGACATTGAAGAAGAAGGAGATTCTTCCCGCGAACTGGTCGACATCGAGGCCTGCATCGATAGCGGCCTGCACGTAGGCAATGCCATCGGCAAGGGTGAAGGCTATCTCCTGAACCGCGGTGCTGCCCGCCTCGCGAATATGGTAACCGCTTATCGATATCGTGTTGAATCGCGGCAGCACCTTGCTGGCATAGGCGAAGATGTCCGTAATGACTCGCAGAGCGGGGCCCGGTGGATAGATGTACGTCCCTCGCGCGATGTACTCCTTTAGAACGTCGTTTTGTATGGTTCCTCGAAGCTCGGCCGGAGCAACTCCGGTCGCCTCTCCCCGCGCCTGATACAGCGCCAGAAGAATCGACGCCGTGGAGTTGATTGTCATCGACGTCGAGACATCCTGGAGTGGAATGCCGTCGAACAACGTCGACATATCCTCAATTGAGTCTATGGCCACACCTACTCGGCCAACCTCTCCCATCACCAGGGGGTTGTCGGAATCCCTTCCCATCTGCGTCGGCAGATCGAAGGCAACGGAAAGACCCGTCGTACCTTGGGACAGCAGGTAGCGGTATCGAGCGTTCGACTCCTCTGCGCTGCCAAAACCCGCGTACTGTCTCATGGTCCAGTGCCGGCCCCGGTACATCGTGGGCTGAACGCCTCGAGTAAAAGGGTACTCGCCAGGGAAACCAACCTTCTCGAGGAAGTCCCTAAAAGGCCAATCCGCCGGAGTATGAACCGGCTCGAGCTCTAGACCGGATTGGGTCTTGAACTCGTCGCGCCGCTCTTTTCGCTCATCCTTCGCTTTGCCAAAGCAAGTCTTCTTCCAGCGCTCTTGCTCGGCGGCGATGCTCCGGATTGGATCATGTGTGGAACCTTCTCTTCGCTCGTCTCTTGGATCCTTCATACCAACCTCCTACCTGGGGCTCTTGCCGGTCCTCGAAGTTGGTCAAGATACCCGCAAGAACCCCCTAGCGAAAGAGCGGAGCACCCAAGCAGCGCTGAAGACCTAGAGGAGCTAGGAAACGGCGGTGGGAGGCCAGATGAATCGAAACACCAACCCAGAGACGCCACTATCGAGTAGATCCCTACATACGCATGGCTTGGCCTGGGACTGGGGCGCCGGACAACGAATCATCCCATGAGAGGCCGAATACAACCCCAGATCGCATGGGCTCGGCGTGCCGTAGACGCCTACATGCACATGGCTTGGCCTTCGACTGGGGCGCCGGACAACGAATCATCCCATGAGAGGCCGAATACAACCCCAGATCGCATGGGCCCCACGTGACACTGCGTCGAACTCCTTCAGATCCCCGCGCCGTCGGAGAAGCGTTCCTCCCGGACATGGGCCTGCGTGATTCGCGCTCCGGCCGCAACGTCCCGGGCAACCCAGACATTACCCCCAATAACCGCCCCCCTTCCAATGGTCACACGACCAAGAATCGTGGCGCCGGCATAAATGATGACGTCGTCCTCGACACGAGGATGGCGCGGTACATTCTTTACCGGATGGCCATCATCATCGAGGGGAAAGCTCTTCGCGCCTAGAGTAACACCCTGGTAGAGACGGACCCTGTCGCCAATCTCGCTCGTCTCTCCGATGACGACACCCGTTCCATGATCTATGAAGAAGCTCTCCCCCACCTTGGCGCCTGGATGGATATCTATCCCGGTTATCGAGTGAGCATGCTCCGTAATCATTCTCGGGATTAGGGGAACCCCAAGCTTGTAAAGCTCATGAGCTAGGCGAAACAAGGCCAAGGCTTGCACCCCCGGGTAGCAGAAGACCGCCTCGTCCGGGCTGCTGGCGGCCGGATCCCCCTGAAAGGCCGCCCACACGTCCGTAGCCAGCAGTCTCTGAACCTTTGGAAGTCGCGCCAGAAACTCTCTCGAGATCTCGATGGCCTTGTCTTCACAAGCCGCACAATCCGCGAAGTCCTCTTCCTCGCAGGCAAAGCAGAGGCCACGACGCACTTGCTCATTGAGCTTCCTGAAGAGGCTATCGAGAGTAGCTCCGACGTGGAACATCATGCTCGAACGGCAGAGATCGGCATTCCCAAAGTAGCCCGGGAATAGAACGGAGCGAAGATCCTCCACAATCCCCACGACCACGCTCCTGCTTGGCAGGGCGTCGCGATCGGGTCCACGCAGCGAACCTGGCTCGCCGTTGCCATTACAAGCGAGACAAAGCGCCGACACTATGCCGGAGAAGTCGTCTCCCGGATCGATGACACGACGCATGGTTCTTCCTGCCGCCTCTTTCTTGCTCATACTAGTTCAGCCTCCACGGGCCCACATCCATATGCCGTCGTCGTCCCTAATCCAGGCAAGTCTTCTCCTTCATGCACCCTCCTCGAGAGAGCAATTCTTCGAGGCCGCAAGACCTGCCAGGGTGATGTCGCCTAGCAC
>SKWY01000079.1 GCA_007128675.1 Deltaproteobacteria bacterium
CGGATGCGAGGGTCTTCAGCTCGGCCCAGCTCGACGAGGCTTCCGCCCTCGGCCGCTTGGCGTATCGGCCGGAGAACTGGAGGGCAAGCGGAGGAGAGGTAGTTCCGATGCGTGTGGCCGGGTTCCACGGTGCGGCCGTCGAGATTGAGACATTATCCACGGAAGAGGCTCGCGAGCATTGTGATGGCAGGGTCCGCAGCTCGATGTCGGCCTACCAGGTCCGCATGTTCGTGCCTCGTACAGAGATAGTTCCGGTCGTTGCCAGGGAGTTCGAGGAGGAGTTCGATGATGGGAGCGTTGCCTTCCTGCCGCCAGGCACGGCTATCAGGCCAACCGAGGATGGGCTCTTGGCGCGTCTCGCGGGAGGAGCAATCGAGGTGCCCGTCGATGACCGCCTAGACCATATTGGGCTCTCTTATAGGAGGGCCGGATTCGACGAGGCGAGGCTGGCCCCCGAGCCCATGAGCGGCCACCTGAGCACCACCTCCCCTCTACGTCTGGCGGGACAGCCGGTCCAGCTCCAAATGCTGCCGGGCAAGGCCGGTCGTCCAAGGTGGGTACAGGAGAACCCTGGAGCATCCGGCAGCAGGATCTATATGGGAAGCAGTTGTATTGCCGCGATCTTCGTAACTGATGACGCTGATCCAATCGGGTCGGATGGTGGTCCGGGAGTGGGGTTGTCATCACTGGGGCCGAGTGGGGGATCATCTGATCACCTCTACGAGGTACGGCAAGGTGCTCCCGCCTACTGGGCGAATGGGGAGCGAGCCGGGGCCACACGCAGCGTGGCCAAGCACAGTCAGGAGCCGGAGCGCGCCGGCAGCCTGTCGTGCTTTCCCTGGTCGGGGCCTTTGAAGATCTGCCATAGGCCGGCCGATGTCCAAATGGTCGACCGTACGGAGATCCGCGATGTAGCCGGAGTGGAGGAGGAGGACTCCGGAGATTGGTACGATGATGATCGTTCCGGCGCCGTGCAGGATGGTCGAGGTATGTGGGTTATCGAGGACTGAAGCCCCTTTTCAAGGGCCGCCGCGGGTGTGCGATGAGCTGAGCCATCGCGTTGCGACGGCTCGAGGTATGGAGGGCTGTCATGGAGCATGGTGGGGCCTATCCGGGCGGCGCTCATCGTTCGGGAGGATCGTGTCTGATTGTCGCCTTCATTGGCATTGGCATCATGGTCATGGTTGGATTGTCGGGGGTCGCATGGCTGTTCTTGGCGGGCGGTGCAACCGGACAATCAGAGCCGCAGCTATGGCAGCGTGCATTGAACATCGAGCTCGGGGACGCGAAGCTTCGTGTCTTGCAGGGCATTGGGATGAGCACTTGCCAAACACAAGAGGGAGAGCAGGAGGTCTGGGTTTTTGCGGGCGAAGAGGACGAAAGACCAGGCTGTGTCCCGATGCGAGGGGATCTAGTGGTGTACTTCGATGAGCAGGGTTTAGTATCGGCATACGAGCCCGAGTACGGCAAAAGATCGCGGGTGCAATCGGACGTGGATCAGTTGAGATTTCGCCGTTCCGCGGGCGCGACAGAGCGATCGGCGGAGGACTCGCATGAGATCGATATTCGTATCCGCAGGTAGGGTCCGCGACGATCTGCAGGACGGCGCTCAACTCATGACACATTGCTCTGATGTTCCCTGAAAACAGACGACTGGCAGCCCTGGTCGTGGCCACTGTACTCGCGCTCATGGTGCTGGCCCTGCTGCTCATGGCGGGGGACACCACGAAGTGGCCAACCCTTGGGGGCGAGCTCGTTGGCGGTTCGGCTGCCGGTCCCGTTCAGGTAGGCGATGGTGCTACGGTTTGTGGGGAGGGGCTGCGCGTCCATGTCTCCGACAGCGATGTGGACGTGGTTCATACCCGCCTGCGCCGTGCCGATACGGAGGTGGACTGTGGCCCTGGCCTCCACGGCTGGGTCTCGGGGAGAGGACGGGAGGTACTCGCGCTCTGCCTGCCCTCGAGTGAGGAAGCCGGAGCGGAACCATTCGTCTATGTTCGCACTCAGCCCGACCATCCATCCGTAACGGAGTCAGGACAGGTAGTGGTCGATGTCTTTCCATCTCTTCCCAGCGAGGAAAACGGCCGAACGAAGAGCTGGCTTTTTGGTCGAGCGGGCTTGAGCGAGCTTAGCCTTTTCGGTTCGGATGGAGGAGAGGAAGGGGTGGTGGCCGCCTCTATGGAAGCTGGTGCCGAGGATAGCGCTGCGGCCAAATCCGAACACTCTGGCAGGGAGTTCGAGGCCTCGTTCCCATCAGATGGGAGCATTCGACTATGCGCTCGGGTGTTGGCGACAGTCGAGCTGAAGAAGAACGCGGGAGTTCCCGAGCTTGCCGGTGTGCTTGGTGAGGGAGGTGCGGCCAGGGTAGTGGGAGAGGTGGCGCTAATAGAGTGATGCCAAGGCAGGCGGCCGTACGTTCTGATGGATGTGCTCCTCTGGGCAGTGGCGTCACAAGGAGCGGAAGCACGGGATTAGGCGAGCAGCCCGCGGTGACGGGCAAGGGGCAGTCCACGTTTCGCCGTGAGTCACGGCCGGATGGCTACTCATCCGCCTCTGGTTTTCGAAACGAATACAGCATCATTCGGCGCTTTTGCGGCCCATCGGTCTGGCGATGATGGTCTTCGATGGTCGAAAGGCTCGACGCCCTGCCTCGGGGGTCACTCTAGGAAGCGTTGAGAACGAGCACTGGGCATTCAGCGTGATCGAGAAGCCACTCGACCCGTGGTCCGAGAAAGAGCCTGGGCGATCCCGGCCTGACGTCGGTCCCGAGCAAGATCAGATCCATGTCTTGACCTCTTGCCATGGATACGATGACCGACTCCGGATCCACCCCCGGACGAACCTCTCCGCTTGCGACGATATTGCGCTCGTTCGCTTCCTTGACGAGCTCGTCAACGATATGCCTGGCAGTGCCGATCCTTCTTGCTCGTGCATCCGCGGTGCTGGAGAGATCGGTGGGTTCGGGCGCGTCGGGGATCACGTTGAGAAAGACGACTCTTGCCCGAGGTTCCCAAAGGGCGCGGTTCTCGGCGTCAGACGCAGCGGCCCCGAGGCTCCCCTGGGTGGCTCCCTCGAGTAGTGAGAAGGCAAGCTCCGCCGCTCGTCGTGAAGAACGAGA
>SKWY01000049.1 GCA_007128675.1 Deltaproteobacteria bacterium
CATGGGCGGTCATGGTGTCGTTGACGACCGCTTGATTCCCAGAGCCTTCATAGGTGGCGAGCGGTATTTCTTCGAGGGCTACAGGTTGGAGCTTACGGTTACCTTGGACACCACGCCGCCCGTAAGGGGTAGAAGAGCAGGTGAGCTTGCTCGGCGGCTTCGAGAGGTGTCCGAGGGCGCGCCCCCCCAGGCGAGCATCTACCTCTACCGGAACATGCGCCACTTCATAGAGCTTGCGATGCGCCTCGGGGATGACGGTGGATACGAGCTGATCTGGAACCTTGAAGATGGGGAACCTGAAGGCAGCTTCGTTGCCGTTACCCCTGACGAGCCCATCTTCGAGCGGGGGGTACGTCTTGCGGTATTCGTTACTGGGGGCCGAGTCTTCGTCGAGATCGACGGCGAGCCTGCGGGTAATGCTTTTCTCGGCGAGCTCACCGAGGAAAACTGGGGAAAGGCCGGGGTTGGTTGTCACCTAGCGACGTGCACATTCGAGAATGTCGTCATCGAAGGGCATGCAAGGCCGCCGCCTGGTCAGGAGGACTCCTCGGATACCTCTGCGACTCCATCGGCTAGTCGCTGACCCGTCCCCAACCATGGCGGGCCCAACAAGGACGGGCGGACGAAGCCATCATGCCGCGTTCGATCCCGACAGCCCTATGCATCATCGGTAAAAGGACGATCGTTGTCGGGTTCTGTCCAGGAAACGAGTTTTCCGTCGCGCAGCGTCAAGCTACGCTCACCCTCGAACCGCCATGATTCGACTCGCACGCCCTCATCGTAATCCACGGTCACCTGTAGAGGATGCCCCCAGGCCATTCGTACAGCCTCGATGCCCATGCCGTGGGTAAGCTGCTTCCTTGCGATTGCCTCTCGAGTATCCTCCGGATAGTCCAAGAGGCGCTCGGCTATGTTCTCCGTCGTCAGGTACCGGGCGAGGACCTCGAGGAATGACTCGTGGTCCTCGGGCTCGTCGCGAATGACCAGTACCGCCGGACGCTCCTGGTTCGGAACGGCTACATGGACCCAGGTGAAGAACCTAGGTGTGAACAGAGAGCGACTAGTGGTCGCCCGCGAGGTCGCGAACTCGACATCGATCAACCGAACCTCCGTTCCAGCCGGTAGAATGCCAACTGCATCGCCGGGGTGGATGCGCTCTCCTTTTGGGTCGCGAAGAAGGTCCAGGTGTCCAGGAGGTTGATCGGATAGAAGCCAGTAGCGAGCATCGCGAAAAAATGGACCCATGTACATGCTCACAGTCAACTGGCGTGTTCTGTGGCGTAGTAACTCCCGCACGTGCTCCTGCTCGACCGCGGGCATTCTTGCACCGCCGGGACAGGAGACGAGAAGGAGAGCTAGTAGGGGTAGAATAGGGATTATGGCCGAAAGCTGCTTCATGAAGGTGGTTGTAACACGGCTGGCGATAGTTGGTGATTGCTTCAGTGGATGGATCGGCGAGCAGTATTAGGGGCACTATCGGTGACGGGGGGTTGAATGCACGGAGGCATCGAACGTCGAATGTCGTGAAAGAGAGTTCCATCGTTGACCCCGAGAGGGCCGGCCAGCTAGGGTTTCATCTTGGCCTCGATAGGCACTGTCAAACATCGCGAGGATCACCATGTGTCCAACGGCCTCTACCTGCCGTCCGTTTTTGTTAGCGCTTGCAGCTCTTTTGCTTCCTCTGCTCGCTGTCGCAAAGGCACCCGATTCGTGCGAGGAACAACCACCGGTTCCTCTCATGAACGCGGAGGACTACAAGCTGTACCGAGAGTACAAGTCGGCCTTGAGGGATCCCCGGGTCCAGGCGATCCCGGAATCACGGCGCCTCGGTCGCGTTGCTAGAAACTTCAGCGTTCCCCAGAGCAGGCTTCGAGACGTGGTTGCCCTTGGCGAAGAGATCGGCGAGGAGCAGGTGAGACGGCAGCAGGAGATCGCCCTAGAGGCGCTCGAGAACTCAGCGCTCAAGGGACGGATTCGCTCTGTTGAGTTCGTCGAAACTCGTGGAATAGTAGTGGCTTATGTGGGATGGCGCACCACGGAGCAAGAAAGGATTGTCCCCGAGGCCGCTCACATCGCCAAGATCGTCGCCGACTCGGCTCCGATAGTGGAGCTTGTGGCTATGTGGGCATGCATGGGGGAGTACAAGGTTTTTACCGCACGAATTCAGTCGAGCTCCGCGGCGCGATTCAATGTGGAGCGGATCGACTGTTTTGCAGAGACTCGTTACATTCGTCTCTTCGAGGAGGTTCGCAACCGTTTCTCCGGCGAGCCCCCCGAGGATGATATCGGCTGCGACTGAAGGCACCTCCGAGAAGGGTAGGGTATTATGGCACTGCCCACGGCCTTTTGGAGGCCGAGTCCTTCCTACTGCTCGCAGGCGGGCGGGTTTCGGCCATCCTTCATGGTGGTTCGAATTGACTGAACGCTGGAGTTCTGTACGATCTAGAAGGAAGGCTTCGCTCGCGAGCAAGGCTTTCATGACGCGATGAAGAAACCGATTCCATTCGGGAAGTTCTTGCTTCTCGACCGGATAAACGTGGGCGGTATGGCCGAGGTCTTCCTCGCCAAGTCGTTCGGAGTGGCCGGTTTCGAGCGGCTCGTAGCGATCAAGAAGATTTTGCCGACCATGGTGGAGGACGAAGAGTTCATCACCATGTTCATAGACGAGGCTCGCATAGCCGTTCAGTTGAATCATGCGAACATCGTCCAGATATACGAGCTTGGAAAACACGACGAGAACTACTTCATTGTCATGGAGTATGTCTCTGGCCGTGACATGCGGACCATTTTAGACCGCACCAAGCGACAAGGGCGTCTGCTGCCACAGGGCCTTGCTGTATACATGGCGCAAAAGGTCTGTGAGGGGCTCGACTACGCGCATCGAAAGCGCGATCCCAGGGGCCGCAATCTCAACATCATCCACCGTGACGTATCACCTCAAAACACCATCGTTTCCTTTGATGGCGAGGTCAAGCTCATAGACTTCGGGATTGCAAAGGCGGCCAACCGGGCACAGAAGACACAAGCGGGAATCCTGAAGGGCAAGTTTGGCTATATGTCTCCAGAGCAGGTTCGCGGGCTACCTATCGACCGTCGGTCAGACATCTTCGCC
>SKWY01000486.1 GCA_007128675.1 Deltaproteobacteria bacterium
ATGAGCAGGTGATTGATATCATCGGTCCCGCCTTGCTGGGTCTCTACCTGGTGCCCGAGACCTTGGAGATGATGGTGGGTGATATCGTTCAGCTGCACGCCATGGGCGTCTACAGCGATGGCGTTGATAGGTTGGTGGACATTGATGGGGATAACGGTGGTTTCGACGCTTTCGATCAGGTGGGAACCCCGATCAATGTGGACGATGATACGGGCCTCGTGACCGCCGTGGATGCGGGCGTCTCTCACGTCCATGCATGCATCGAGGTTGAGGTCTATGGCGAGTCCGTGTTGGTGTGTACCTTTGATGCGGCGAGCTGCATGCTTGTCGACAAGGGTCAGCCGCCTCCCCACTGCTTCGATGTGGAGAATGACGGGCACTCCGAGATCATCGTCACGGAGTGGGATCCCAACGGCGAGTAGCAGCCCCGCGGCACCTGATAGATACGAGCCCCGCGCCGAGTAAGGGTCTTCTCCCTGACGCGGCGCGGGGGGCCTCCTGCTAGGAGGCTCGAGACGGCCCTTGGATGACCGGCATCGACCGGCCCTCCGGGGCCGTTCGTTTTTTCTGGCACCTTCTGTTTCGGGCCGTGGGCTGGAAGAGATCCTATGCTACCCTCGTGCGTCAGAGGGAGTGATAGGGCGAGCCGTCGAGACCGAGGTGCCTCGTCGGCCCATTACAGGAGGAGCGAAAGATGAAAGAGCAGTCGCCATCCCCCCGTCGCGGGCACCGTCTTCCTCGCACACAACGGTCTGTTCTCATCGTTGCCGCCGCCATGCTCTTCGCCGGGTCGTCCGAAGCGCGGCGCCCGCCGCCGCCCTTCGAGCCGCCCCCGAGAACGCAGCCTCTGCCATGGCAGCAGGGCCCCGACGCGGCTCGATTCGTTTGTGACACCGAGATAGAGCCGCCGGCCTCGGTTCGAGAGGCCCATAGAGAATACTTCGCGTGCGCTACCCCCGAGCTCGACAGGTGGCTCGCCAGGCACCCCGAGACCGTCTCGGCGATGTCCATTCTCTATCACGCCTGGAGAAGCGGACGGCGCCACGATCTTCGCGATCGTGTCGAGGCGGGACGGTGGGCTCGCCGGCACAGCGTCGACTTTTCCATGGCCGAGGTGGAGCTTACAAAGAGCCAGCTGGGCAAGCTGGCTCCCGTAATGCAGGCGCCGCCCGTCAGGGTTGCCGGAAGCTTCGAGCGCTTCTTTGTCGATCGGGACAGCGAGCGCCTCTTTCTGACCTCCACCGCCGAAGGGCTCGTCTCCCTCGATATCGGACAGCGCTACGCCTTCGAGCTCGAGGGAAAGGTCGGGACGGGCGAGGCGACCGACTTCTTCATCGTCGACGAGAGCACCGCCATTGTCGAGGAGACCCCCGATGAGACCGCCAATGGCGACCTCGTGGTCCTTGACATATCCGATCGTTCTAACCCGAGAGAGGTGACCCGTCTTCGAGGCGTCATCCCATCGGCGGCGCCGGCCGCTGCCTTCACCTCCTCCATGGCCGGCAGGCCTCCCACCTTCGAGCAGTACATCTTGCTCCGAGAAGGTCGCCTCGAGACACATAACTGCGGCAGGCTGCCCGTCGTCTCGACGCACACGGGCATTCATTGTCGTCCCGATGGCTCCTGCTACAAAAGAGAGAGGCTAAGAGAGCCGAACGACGGCGTCTGCGAGCGTATCGTCCGGCCGGCACGAGGGTTCCCGGTGACACGCCGGCAGGCCCCATCATTTGAGGATCCAATGAGAGGGCAAGTTCTTCGCAGGGAGAGCGCCGCCAAGGCCCGCCCCGCCGACATGGCCCGGCCCGCTCCATCCGCCCCTCGCCCGGCTCCATCCGCCCCAAGCCCGGCTCCATCCGAGATGCCTAGCGGCGGCGAGGGCGGCGCGGGCTCCCTGAGCCAGATGATGCTCTATGGGAGCACCCTCTACGTGTTGAGCGGCGTGCACGGTCAAGAAGAGGGCTGGCTTACCACCTTCGATATCACCCAGCCTCGCCGGCCGACAGTCTCCCACCTCATGAGGCTCGATAACGGTCCCGAGGCGCTTCAGCGCCATGACAACCTGCTCTTGGTCGCCGGAAGAGACGCCCTCGTGACGGCGTCGCTGGGAATCCCAACGGCCCCTCGGATCCTGGGCGAGCATCGCCAGCGGTGCCCGGTCAACTTCGATCCCGTCGTCGTGCAGGGCTCGATTGCCTACCGGACCATAATCGTCGACAGGCCGACGCGGATGTGCTCCTCCATGCTCGAGGTCATAGAGCTGTCCCAGCCTCATCAGCCCGTCGTCCGCTCGACCCATAGACTCGCAAGACCCAGGGGGCTCGCGGTCCTAGGAGAACGCCTTTTCGTCGCCGACGAGACCCGTGGCATCCACGTGTTCGACCTAGCGGACGCCGTGAATCCCAGAGAGACCGGAGTGCTCCCGCTTCGCCGGGTCAAGGACCTGGTGCTCTCGGGCTTCGATCTGTATGCCCTGACTCCGGATCGCATCGAGACCTACTGGGCCGGTCCCTTGTTCGAGACGGACATGCCGGCCAAGGAGGCCTTGGGACGCGTCGAGGGCTTCACGACGGTCCGCAGCGGCAGCCGCTAGCCCGCGCGCCGGATGCCGATTGGGACTAGCCTCATCTTGGCCACGCAGGCAACCAAAGGCCGCGGCTTCCTTAACGGTGGCCTTCGCAATGGGGCCGTCAAGATGGTATTGGCGCCTCCTCGTCTGGTCTCATGGAAGGTGCTTTCCCATCACGTAGAGATGTACCGCGTGACCTCCCTTGCACTGGCGCTCCTTTTCGAGGCGCCAGCCCGGGACGACGAAGTCCACGGTGACGACGCGCGTCCCTTCTCGAACCTCGCTTTCCAGATGGCCCGAGACCTCGGCTAGGGCAGTGGGCATCAAGAACGCGTAGATGGCATCGGCGCCGGCGAGCCTTGCCTTTCTCACATCCTTCAGGTGCACCCGGGTGCTCTTGTCCAATGCCGAGCGCAGGGCGGCGAAAAGGGCGACGGCGGGATTCAGCTCCAGGCCCACCGCCCTCACATCCGCCCTCCTTCGCGCCGCGAGAAGCACGTTTCCAGCCCCGCAGCCAAGATCGTAGAAGACCTCGCCGTCTCGAAGCTCCAAGAGATCCAGCGCGGCCTCGACCACCGCCGGGCTCATGTGCACCACGGGCACGCCGGTCACCGCCAAGGCGCGCAGCGAGAGCAGGAGGAGCGTGGAGGCGACGATGAACACGATCGTCAGTAGTAGGGCCATATGAAAGACCTTCCCGAACGTGGGCAAGGAAGTAGACTGCCCAAAGGCCCGGGCCGTAGCAAGCCCGGCCAGACATCAAGGGCTATCCGCCCTGTGAGCTGGGCCCCATGGCAAGTGGGTTCCGAGGTTCAGCCGAATCGCCATACCCCACGATGACGTGACGAGAGAGTGCCACGGAGCGGGCTATTGGATCCTCAGCGATTCGGCCAAGCTGATCCGCGCCGGGACGGATGCCCCCGCGGTACGCTTCTTTTCCATGAAAGCGCGGCCATACATTCGCTCTGCCGACCCCTGGTTGTGAGGGCGGCAACGAAGTCTGAGACAGAAAAGGATGGTCCCGATGCAGGCTTCGGTCTTGGTCATCGCTCCCATCGCCAATCAAGCTCGATGCCAAGAGAACCCAGGGTATGGGGCTGGCGGGAGAACTGCGGTATTAGAACGAATCAATGGCTTTGCGAAAGAAAACCGGATCGACCCCCTGCATCGGCTGCGGCCAGCTCGTGGCCGTCACCGACAAGACCTGCTTTCGTTGTGGAAGACGCCTGCCGAGCCTATATGGCTTCTCTCCCACTCTTCGCAAATGGGGGCCTGATCTCGGGTTCGTTCCACTCGTCATCGTCGCCTGCGCGCTGCTCTATGTGTTCAGCCTCGCTTTCAGCTTCCTTGCGGGCCTCGAGCCGGCTAGACCCGCCGGCTTTTTGCAGGTCCTGGCTCCGAGCACGGAGGTGCTCTTTCTTCTCGGCGCCACGGGCTCCATCCCCGTTTTCGAGTACGGCAGGTGGTGGACGGTGCTCTCCTCCGCCTGGCTCCATGGGGGGCTGCTTCACATCGTGTTCAACATGCTCTGGATACGGATGCTCGCCCCCGGCATCGCACAGGTCTTCGGCCCCGGCAGGCTCGTAATCATCTACACTCTCTCGGCGATAGCCGGCGGCGTGGCGACGACAGTGGTATCGGCCCACTTTCCCGATCTGCCGGGACCTCTTAGAGGGGCCAGCTTGTCGATAGGTGCCTCCGGAGCAGTCTTCGGACTCCTGGGGGCCGTAATCCAGTATGGGAAGAAAGCCGGCGCCCATGTGGCGGGCCAGCAGGCCTGGGCCCTCGCCGCGGTGCTGTTCGTCTTTGGGCTCCTCATGCCCGGAGTCGACAACTGGGGCCATCTTGGCGGCTTCGTCGGCGGCTACGGCACGGCCTGGGTGCTCGACCCGCGCCGCCCCGAACGGGGTTATCATATGGTTTTCGCGGCGGGCTGCCTGCTTCTCTCCTTGCTTTCGGTCATTGCCTCTGTCGTGCATGCCTACCGGCCCCTCTGAGGCCCTGGACAGAGAGCTGGGCAACTAGCAAGGAAAGGTACTGGGGCCGATCTCGTGTTATTGGAGCTTACCCGCCTTGTACCCGTTAGCTTTCGAGCCCGGTCAACTGGAAGACGGCACCATGAAAAGCGCTGAAGTAGACAAGAGCAAGACTCCCGAAAAGAGAGCGATCGGCAGGGAGGTGGAGAGGCGGCGCACCTTCGCCATCATCTCCCACCCCGACGCGGGAAAGACCACCTTGACCGAGAAGCTCTTGCTCTATGGCGGGGCGATACAGGTTGCCGGCGCCGTCAAGGCGAAGAGGGGCCGAGCCAACGCCGTGAGCGATTGGATGGAGATGGAGCGGGAGAGGGGGATATCTATAAGCACGAGCGTCATGCAGTTCCCTTACAAGGGGCTCTACATGAACCTGCTCGACACGCCGGGTCACGCCGACTTCTCCGAGGATACCTACAGGACTCTCCATGCGGTCGACGGCGCGGTCATGCTGCTCGACTGCGCAAAGGGCGTCGAGGCCCAGACTCGAAAGCTCTTTCGTGTGTGTAGGCAGCGCGCCATCCCGATCTTCACGTTCGTGAACAAGCTCGATCGTCCCGGCCGCGACCCTTTCGATCTAGTTGGAGAGGTAGAGAGCGTGCTCGGCATAGGCGTCTACCCGATCACCTGGCCCGTGTTTCGAAGCGGGGTCTTTCAGGGCGTCTATCACCGCCTGGAGAAGAGCGTGTACCTCTTCGACCAAAAAGGCGCCTCATCGAGCGCGGCCTCGGGCTCCAGGAAGACCGCGGCCCTCAAGGTGGACAGCGTGGAGGAGGAGAGCCTCGGTGAGCTTCTTGGCGAGGAGGGCCACCAGAAGCTAATCGAGGACGCCGAGCTTCTGGAGGCGGCGGGCGACGAGCTGGATCATGGACGCTTCATCGAAGGAGAGCTCTCCCCGCTCTTTTTCGGGAGCGCGATAAACAACTTCGGCCTCGAGCCTTTTCTCGAGAGCTTCTGTCGGATGATGCCCCCGCCTCGGGGACGGCCGACCAGCACCGGGAGCGTCGATCCCAGGGACCCAGAGTTCAGCGCCTTCATCTTCAAGATTCAGGCGAACATGGATAGGGCGCACCGGGACAGGGTCGCGTTCATGCGGATCTGTACCGGTAGGTTCGAGCGCGGCATGAAGGTGCTTCATGTGCGGGCAGGCCGCGAGCTTCGGCTTGCCAACCCGACCCAGTTTCTCGCCCAGGAGCGGACCGTCGTCGACGAGGCCTTTGCCGGTGATGTCATAGGCATCTACGATCCAGGCTCCTTCGAGATAGGCGATACCCTGACCTCCGGGGCAAGCCTGGAGTACGAGCCGATACCGAGCTTCGCCCCCGAGCACTTCGCCAGGCTCTTGATGCTGGACCCACTAAAGCGAAAGCAGCTCTCCCGTGGGGTGGAGCAGCTCTCCCAGGAGGGCGTAATCCAGGTCTACCGCCCGCCTGAGGGAAGGGCGGGGGAGATGATCCTCGGGGCCGTCGGCCAGCTTCAGCTCGAGGTGATGCGACACAGGCTCCAGGCGGAGTACGGGGTCGAGGTCCGGCTCGAGCCCGTTCGCTATCGCTTCGCCCGTTGGGTTAGCCGCAAGGACGGGGAGAAGCTGGATCTCGCCGAGCTTGCCCGCGGTCAGTCGGGTCAGGTGGCCCTCGATGCCCGTGGCAGGCCGGTGGTGCTCTTCGAGGGAGAGTGGCAGCTTGTGACAGCGGAGCGGCACGTCCCTGATGTGGTCTTCTCCGAGACGGCCAGCGGCGTGGTGCTAAGAGGTGGAAGCTAGCGCCCGTCTGCCTGATTCGAGGGACCGGAGCCGCAAATCACCCAAGAGGCTGGCTCTCCTCCTCGCCCTGGCCGCCCGATCTTCCTCGGACCCCGAAGGAGCCGTCCTCATCCTTCGAGTCCGTATCCCCGAGGGCCGCCTTTCGGCGGATATAGCGGTCCAGATCGTCCAGAGAGACCGTGCCGGCGATGGCGCCGTTTCTAGAGACCAGGAGACTTCGCCGGCCTGACCGCTGGAGGACCTCGAGGGCCCTTACGGCATCCATGCTCGGATCTATGATCGCATCCTTCGTCACGGCCTGGGTCAGCTCTCCGACGGTTCGGGTCGCCCACTGTGATCGAGGCACTTTGTGCACCGAGTCGATGTCCACTATCCCCTGGACCTTTCCATTTTGGCCGACAGGATAGAGGCTTCCATCCTTTGCGTAGACATACTCGCTCACGAACCTCGCGATGGGCGTGTCGGGCGCGATGGGAGGTGGGTTTGGGGTCATCATCTGCTCCACCTGGGCATCCGAGAGCAGGCGGGTGGATATGAAGTGACGAAGCGAAGCCTTGGCGGCGAAACGGATGAAGGCGCCTATCAGCACCCACCACACCCCTCCGACGATGTTGCCGGCGACCGCCGCCAGCACTCCGAGGCCGATTAGGAGCCATCCGAAGACGCTGCCCGCGAAAGCGCTTATCCTAGTGGCGGTCACGACGCCGAAGCGCGGCCAAAGAGCGGAGCGCAAAATTCGCCCTCCGTCGAGTGGGAAGGCCGGCAGGAGGTTGAAGATGGCCAGAATAAGGTTCAGCCAGGCCAGGTAGCCCAGCACTCCCACTACCGAGACGGGTAGGGCGACCAAGGTTCCTCCCACCGCGAGCAGATAGAAGACGCCGGCGAGGAGGAAGCTCGAGGCCGGTCCGGCGGAGGCCATCAAGAACTCCGTGCGGGGTCTGTCGGCATCACGGGTCATCTCGGCTATGCCGCCGAAGATCCAAAGAGTGATCCCCTCTATCTCCATCCCGAAGCGCCGGCCCACCACCGAGTGGGAGAGCTCGTGGAAGAGGATGGAGAAGAACAGGCCAAAGGCTCCGGCCAGCCCCATCAGCCAGTACGTAGCCGTGGGTAGCTCGGGAAAGAAAAGTGGAAAGAGACCGGCCGAGAGGCTCCAGACTATGAGGGCCGCGATGACGAGCCAGCTTGGATCGGCCCTAATCTCGAACCCCATCACGGTGAACAGGGTGAACCGTCGTCCGAACATGGGTACTCCAACCGGGGCCTACGCGTTTGGAGGGGCGTGGCGACGCGCTCATCCAGAGTAGATGCCGCGCCACGGAGGCCTAATCGAGGCCGAAGGCCCTTTTGGGGTGCCGCTGCCTCGTCTAAGCAAACCCATAGGAACGGGACTCGAGCCGCGCCATCGGCGCTCTTCCCCTCCTCCGCATATTCTGCACAAAGTACCCATGCCCGCCGAAATTCCCGCCGTCTACCCCGGGGGCTCGAAGCATTATCGACGTGTGAAATCCACGCCAATCAAGGTCCAGGTTGGCTTGTGCTAGGTGGCACGTTGCTAGCATTCGAGAGCTTCAGCCCGCCTTATGGGGACTTGGTTCGAGGCATCCAGAAGAGGAGTCCGATGAAGACCCCCGCCACCCGCAGCTCCTACAGATCCGCCCTTGACCACTACCTGGCCGAAGCAGGAAAGCACCCCGTGCTCTCGCGTGAAGAGGAGCAGGAGCTAGGCAAGAGGTGGGCCGAGCACCGGGATCGCGACGCGTTCGACAAGCTCGTGCGCTCCAACCTGCGCTTCGTAATAAAGGTGGCCGCCGCTCAGCGGAATAGGGGGGTCCCGCTGGAGGATCTGATTCAGGAAGGCAATTTGGGGTTGATTCAGGCTGTGGAGAAGTTCGATCCTCGCCGCAAGGTGCGCCTTCTGACCTATGCTCTGTGGTGGATAAGGGCCTACCTTCGCAAGTACATCATGCGCCAGAACAGCATGGTGAAGTTTGGAACCACAAGGGCCCATCGAAGGATGCTCTCCAATCTCGGGCGCGCGCAAAAGCATCTCGCCCGTCATGTCGGGGCCGAGGCCGCCGCCGATCCGGAGTCGATCGCGCGCCTCATGAACGTGGATGCCGATTGCGTCAGGGAGGTGATGTGGTTCAGGGCAATGCAGGATGTATCCTTGAATGCTCCGGTCAGCGATGACGTGGATGACGTGGAGATGCAGGATCGCATCCCCGATCCCAACCCCCTTCCCGATCAGCACATCGAGGATGCCGACATGTCCCGCGCCGCGAGCGAGGCTGTCGATCGCGCCATGGCGCGCCTGGATCATCGAGAGAGGACCATCATCAACGGTCGCCTCCTCACCGACGAACCCATGACCCTCCAGGATCTCGGGCAGCAATACGGCATCTCCAGGGAGCGGGCTCGCCAGATAGAACAGACGGCGAAGATGCGCCTTCGAAGAGCCCTCTCTCCCGCGCGGCGTGCCATGGAGGCTGAGCCCACCATGTCCGAGGCTGCTTGAGCCCAGGCTCCTCGACCCCCAGGATCCGGGACAGCACTACGGCATCTTTTTTGGGCGCGGGCTCGCGATGGACCTTTGAGGAGCCCTCTCCTTGGCGCGGCGTGCCATGGAGGGTGAGCCCACCATGTCCGAGGCTGCTTGAGCCCAGGCTCCTCGACCCCCAGGATCCGGGACAGCACTACGGTATCTTTTTTGGGCGCGGGCTCGCGATGGACCTTTGAAGAGCCCTCTCCTTGGCGCGGCGTGCCATGGAGGGTGAGCCCACGATGACCTAGGCCGCCCGAGCCTCGGGCCCTGCGCCCCGTTTGCTTTCCTCGGCTTGCATGCCTATCGCCTTTTGCATGGAGAGGCCCTGGCGCGGGCCTCGTTCTTTCGGCAAGGGGGGCGAATATGGAGTCAGTTTTCAAGGGGAAGGTAGCTATTGTCACCGGTGGCGCCACCGGCATCGGCAGGGAGACGGCGATTGCTTTCGGACGAGAAGGGGCCAGGGTCCTAGTCGCCGACCTGGACATGGATAGGGCCGAGGAGACTGCCCGGCGGATTCGTGACGACGGAAACGAGGCCATGGCTATTAGGACCGATGTCTCCAGCGATGAGGACGTAAGGTCCATGGTCGATAGATGCGTCGAGGTCTTCGGTGGTCTCGACGTTGCTTTCAACAACGCCGGCATCGAAGGAAAGCCGGCCCCGACGCATGAGTGCAGTGAGGAGGGTTGGGATCGCACGATCTCGATAAACCTCAAGGGCACTTGGCTGTGCATGCGCCACGAGATCCCTCGTATGTTGGAGCGCGGCGGCGGCGCCATAGTCAACATGGCGTCGGTGGCCGGTCTAGTGGGGTTTCGCGATATGCCGGCCTACGTGGCCTCCAAGCATGGCGTGCTTGGCCTGACAAAAGTCGCGGCGCTCGAGCTTGCTCGAAAGAACATCAGGGTGAACGCCGTCTGTCCTGGCGCCATTCGCACGGAGATGCTGGAGCGCTTCGCTGGCGGCAGCGCAAAGGCGCTGGCGGACATGGAGGAAGACGAGCTGATGGGAAGGTTCGGGACCCCGGGGGAAGTGGCCGAGGCGGTCTTGTTCCTTGCCTCCGAGAAGGCCTCGTTCATCACCGGTCATCCCCTTGTAGTCGATGGTGGAACGGTGGCCGAGTAACCGGCACACCCCAAATCGTCGGGTAACATTTGTCACCTCCCGATCCACGGGCCGATCTATCGCGTTCGCAAAACCGCGCTCCCGCTACTCTCGCGCAAAGCCGCGCTCCCGCTACTCTCGCGCAAAGCCGCGCTCCCGCTACTCTCGCGCAAAGCCGCGCTCCCGCTCGCGCTCGTCAATCGCTCTCTCGCGCTCCGTATTCCGCCAAGTCTCTCTTACGCCCAAAGGCGCTGCTTCTTCAGTGGCCTTCGAGCTCCATCGAAAGCTCGATCCGACGAGCGAGCGCACACCTTGGCGTGTGGCCTGAAGGCGGGCTGCTTCCAAGGCCTACGGATTTATCGGCCTCGACAGCCCACCTCCTAGAGTATCTCTAGGCCGGCTGGGGCTCGGCGCCGGGATCCTCGGGTTTCGAGTCCTGCCGACCGCTCTCGGGGTGGTAAATCCATAGCTCCGAGCCGGCTGTCAGCGTGTGGCGCTTCTCCCAGGCCTCGACGGTGACCGGTCGAGGAGCGCCATGCTCCACGGAGAGGTGAACCCACTCGTGGCGAACCTCGAGGCCCACCCATACTCCTCTGTGGTGCACCTTTGTCTTGAGGCCGTCCAGAACGTGGGGGAGCCTCGGCTGGACGCGCAAGACATCGCTGGTCACATCGATTCCGGCGTAGTGGCGAAGCACTATGTCGACCGTTCCCGACATCGCGCCAAGGTGGATGCCCTCGGCCGTCGTCCCGCCTTGAATATCCTCGACGTCGGCGCGCAGCGCCATCCCGAACATCTCCCAGCCCCGATCGCGATCAATCAAATCGACTACCGCCGCATGGACGACAAGGTCTAGGGTGGAACCGTGGGAGCTTCGGGGCAGGTAGTATCGGACATTGCGCTCGATGAGGCCTTCGTCCATCTCATAGCCCAATCGTTCGAGGATCTGCTTCAGATCCTCCTTGGGAAGCAGATAGAAGAGCATTGTGACGTCGGCCTGCTTGGAGGCCTTGTACCGGTCAGGGGTATCGCCCTCGGATCTGAGAATACGATCTAGGCGGAGAACGAGGCCATGGCGCTCTCTATACTTCTCCCAGTCCAGCTCTTCCAGATCGTCCCAGCCCTCGAACTGGCTGATGATCCGATCGCCATGGAAGGGAACCTTCATGCGTTTCGTCATATCGCGCCAGCGATCCAGCTCCGCTTCATCGATGCGAAGACGGGCCATCAAATCCAGCTTTCTTGCGGGCCGCACTATTTCCAGAATCTCCAGGGCCCGGTCCAACGCCCAGACGACCATGACGTTTGTATAGGCGTTGTTGTTCAGCCCACCCTTTTCCGCGCCTGGGTACTTCTCGTGGTACTCGTCAGGGCCCATGATTCCGTGGATCTCGTAGCGTCCGCTCTCTTCGCTTAGGTGCGCGAGATCGGCGAATGCCCGGACGATCTCAATGACCATCTCGGCGGCGTAGCGCTCCAAGAACCTTCTGTCGCCACTGACCTGCCAGTACTGCCAGACATTGTAGACAATCGCCAAGTTCACATGCCGCTGAAGACGGCTATGATCGGGCTTCCAGACCCCGGTAAGGGGGTTGAGGTGTATCAGCTGGGTCGCCTCTCGCCCGTCGCTGCCG
>SKWY01000320.1 GCA_007128675.1 Deltaproteobacteria bacterium
AGCCAGTACGAGACAGTGGAGCTGGGCGGCCTCTGCTGGATGGCTACCAACTTGAATATTGGAGAGCGAATCGATTCGGGTGAGCAGCAGGACGATCCGGACGTCATTCAAAAGTACTGCTATGACGATGATCCGGCCATGTGTGAGACACTGGGTGGGCTTTATCAGTGGGCTCAAACTATGGAGTACTCGACGGAGGAAGGGGCGGCGGGTATCTGCCCCGCTGGCTGGCGCGTTCCGACGGACGATGACTGGAAGGATCTGGAGATCTCTCTCGGCATGACCCAGGAGGAGGCGGATATGGGCAACACCTGGAGAGGAGAAGGTGTCGGCACCGCACTTCGGGAAGGCGGAAGCAGCGATTTCGAGGGTCTCCTCGGAGGAGGACGGTGGGGCGTCGAGGATTTCAGGTGGCTTGGATCCATGGGCTACTACTGGACATCGACCTTGGGGTCGACTCATCCTTGGAGACGGTGCTTGAGCTCATCGGCTGCCTATGCCGAGGAGGTGGGAAGGTGGGATACCTTCCCGGCGTCAATGGGTTTTTCCATTCGCTGCGTCCGTGATTGATTGGTTCGTGTCCGCTCGTGTTCAGGTGGGAGCTTTCCACTGGTGACAGTTGATTGCGAAGGTAGTAACGAGACCCTCATGAACAACCTTCGGGACAAGCTTCTCAAAGCGGGCCTGGTATCCGAGCAGGATGCGCGGCGCGCGGAGGCCGGCACGAGGGGCAAGAAGCGGGGGGGGCGTCGTGCCGGCAAGGACGCAAAGGGCCGCCGAGT
The DNA here is from genome assembly GCA_007128675.1 of Deltaproteobacteria bacterium. Taxonomy (GTDB): domain Bacteria; phylum Myxococcota; class Myxococcia; order SLRQ01; family SLRQ01; genus SKWY01. Next base: position 783 of record SKWY01000320.1, read on the forward strand.
TCACGAAAGGTCTTTCGAAAAGGGGGAGCCCGGTGAACACCGGGCGGTTTCGCTGCCAAGAGAGCAGCGCCTCTCACCCGAGGAACTGGCGGCCGCAAAGAGACGGCGACAGGAGCGAGAGAGCGAGCAGGCGCTAGCAAAGGAGAGAGAAGAGAACCGTCGCCGCGCAGCCGAGCAGAGGGCGAAGGCTAACGACATTCGAATGGTGGCCGAGCATCTGTCGGTCGATGTGTCGGGAGACGTCGTGTTCCATTTCACGACCAGGAAGAAGAAGCTTCAGCGAATGCTCGTCTCGAAGGAAGCAGCCGGTCGCCTCGAGAACGGGGAACTGGCGATCATCGAGCACCCCATGCCCCATGCTATCGAGTTTTCCGTAGTCCCTCGTGAAGGCGCCGATGCTGTCTTGAAGATTGATCCCAGGGCGGTGCGTTTTTTCAATCGCTCTGAAACCGAGAGATACGGTATCGGGGAGTAGCGGCTTCGCGCGAAGAGTGAGCAGGGCAGCTACATGAGCACCGTAGCGGCTCCACGCCAAGATTAAGCAGGACACCCAAATGGACGGGCGGGATTTCAGCTTCTAGCGAAGCAGGACATCGCAGTAATAACGCACCTTGCGCACTGCTTCTCCGACACCAAGCCTATTGGTTCGAACAGGTTCCTTGAGGGCAAGCATCACCTTTCGAGCAAGGCGGTGACGGTTGAGGGCGGATAGCTTCGTCGGTGTGCCGCCGGTGCGGTGCACCGCCTCGAAGAGGGTGGCGTCGGGATAACCCCAGACCTCTAGATCGGATGGATCGAGGGTTGCGGCCACGTTTTCGACGAATGAGAGATCGTCGGGGCGAGCGGCGAGATCCTCGGCCCATTTCTCGACCTTGTCCGTTACGGGTCTCTGATGCTTGTTGACCGTGATGGGATCGCCAAAGCTTCCCTTTATGTGCTCATGATCGCCGTAGTCGATGACGCCTTCCTCCATTGGGAGATCCAGGTGTTCCAGAAGACGTCCGACCTGCGTTCTTGGATCCTTCACTAGATCCTCGTAGCGAACATGAACGAGCGGCACGGGTTTTTCTCGGATAAACCGTGCGATCTTTGGCACATATCGCGACAGGATCGGGTTGAACTCCCAGGCTCGGCGGTAGTCGCCATCGAAAAAGCTGTGTGCGTAGGAGTGAAGAATGGCGAGTGGATGCCGAGTCAGGACTACGTAGCGAGCGTCGGGGAAAATACGGGAAATGAAGCCTAGAACGAGTGCATAGGCCGGGGTCTTGTCCAGAAGGTAACGTTTCTTCGTTGGCAAGAGGAGCCGTCCATACAGCGTGTCGGCGTAGGCCCTACACGCCGCGACGTAATCCTCCTCTCCCTCTGGAAGGCGAGAGACGAACTCCCGGTTTGCCTCGGCCGCGTTGATGTGATCGTAGGGCGCCTTATCCACGGTCTCGAAGTAGCCAAGGTGGGCCAAGGGAGTGAGAAGATGGGGCTCTGGTGGAGCAACGACCTCGGAATGTGCGCCCAGCATGCGTTGTAGCAACGTAGTTCCCGAACGCGGGGCTCCAATCAAGAAGATTAGACGTCCATCCAAGGTTGTATCGACGGGGGGATCGAACGGGCGTGTAGCCTTTTGCATGACGAGGGGTAACTTATCATGTGAGATGGGTCTTGATCTCTTGCTACAGAACTTTTGAGGATGAGAGGGGAACGCGTGCTGTTTTTGGGCCTTTTTTTCCGATTGACAGCGCTAGCAAGCGCTTTTTTCTTCCAAAGGGGTTGAAAGCTTCGGGAGTTCGAGGCAACCTACGGCGCCATGACCACACAACTAAAAGCTCTCGTTCGCCCATTTCTGATTCTCTTTGCTCTGGTGGTGCTCCTTGCTGGATGTCCTCCCACGGAGACTCCTCCCCCGGCTGAACCGATCACTCCTCCCGCTGAGCCCGCCGAGCCCGCCGAGGATGCCGAGCCCGCCGAAGACGGTGAGCCCGCCGAGGACGGTGAGCCTGCCGAGGACGGTGAGCCTGCCGAGGACGGTGAGGACGACGAGGACGGTGAGGACGACGAGGACGACGAGTAGTCGGCTCGGTGACCCTTACGTCCTTTTTAGTCGATCCTTGAAAGGCGGGGCAGTTCGTGGGGGCTGCCTTGCCTCGCAATACTAGGCCGGCCCAGAGCGCGGCCTGCGTCGAGCTGCGGGCTCCATCGATGTCACGGGGACTCGAGGAGTTCTTGTTCAGGTTCAGGCTCGATGACTCAGTCGAATTTGACTGAGATGATCGTAAGGAAGAGAAGACGCCAAATGCGTCGAGCATCTCCAACTAGTCATTGAAGGG
>SKWY01000234.1 GCA_007128675.1 Deltaproteobacteria bacterium
GGCTGCCGCCATGTCCTGCGCCGGATCCAAACCCGGGCCTCGGCGGCAGCCCATCCGCGGCGTCACTCGCTGGGCACATGACTTCGGGCATGCTCTTTCTTTCTTCCTTGTGGGTGGACTGCCGGAGACTCTATTTGGCATTCATCGGAGAAGGCGGGGATCGTTGCCACCGCACGATGCTGCTGGCCGAATCAGACTGGCCATGAGCCTGGGGAGTAGCGATGCGGCTTCTCTCAGGTGCAAATCCGAGAACAGGGGACTATACGATATGGGTCATCGTCGCTGATTCCACTGGAGAGTGAATGCCTCGCTGGGCATACTTCGTGATCTTCATGCTTATCGCCGCCGCTGTTCTGGCGGCCATCCACTGGTTCTTGTGGATGAGACTCGTTCGTGATCCCCAGCTTGCCCCGGCGGGGCGCGCCGCCGCCACGATGGCTATCGTAGTGCTCGCCTCTTCGGTGCCGGCCATCTTCATTCTCGGCCCGTTGCTCTCTCCTCCCTGGAGAGGTCTTCTGGCGTGGCCCGTCTTCACCTGGCTTGGAGTGATGTTTCTGCTTCTTGTCGTGCTGCTCGGAGTCGACGTGGGGCGACTCACCGTCAAAGCGTTCGCCTCGGTGGTCAATACCCCAGTGGGTGCGGGTCAGAGCCTTCTTGCCGCCAGGGTGTTGGCGGTTGGCGCTTTGGCGATCGTGGGCGTCCTGTCGGTTCTCGCCGTTTTCAACGCCCGCTCCGAGCCCGAGCTTCGACGAATCGAGGTTGGAGTGAGCGGTCTTCCAGCCTCGATGGACGAGACGACGATCCTCTTCATGTCCGACATTCATCTTGGCGCCACTCTGGGCCAGGGTTTCGCCAGGCAGTTGGTAGAGAGCGCCAACGCCGTGGAGCCCGATATCGTCGCCATCGCGGGTGATCTCGTCGATTACTCCGTCGACTTGCTTCGAGACGACGTTGCGCCCTTGATGGCTCTCGAGGCTCGGCTGGGTGTTTTCTTCGTTCCTGGAAACCATGAGTACTATGCCGGCATCGAGCCATGGGTGCGCGAGCTGCGGCGACTCGGCATGGAGGTGTTGCTCAATGAGCACGTGGCGGTGGGCCCCGCGCCGGGACTGGTCGTCGCGGGCGTTACGGATTCCGCCGGGGCGAGTATTCCCGGACATGCCCCCGATCTGGATGCTGCTCTCGAAGGCACCGATCCGTCCGCGCCGGTGATCCTCCTCTCCCACCAACCGCGCATGATTGCCGAGGCGGCGGAAAAGGGAGTCGCTCTCCAGCTCTCGGGTCACACGCATCACGGACAAATATGGCCGTTCTCGTTCGCCGTTCGACTGCAGCAGCCTTACGTGCGCGGCCTCGTGCGCCACGGTCCTACTCTTCTCTATACCAGCCCGGGGACCGGCTATTGGGGGCCGCCGATGAGACTAGGCTCCAGAGCGGAGATGACCCTGGTCGTCTTGCGCGCCGAAGGGAAGTTGTGAGCTCGAGGGGGGCAAGGGCGCGACGTTCAAGGTAGGGCATGAGGCGGGGCTCACCAGCTGGGTAATATCGTCCTGCCGACACCGGGCATAGGCAGGTGAAGACAGCCGGTCGAGTCAGCGGATTTGGTGCGGTCCAAGTAATCGACCTGTTTGGAGATTCCTTATTGACTTCCCTTGGAGATAGAGGGGACTTCTCAGGCAGCGAGGGCCTTGCGCCGTAACTCGAACCGGCGTAACAACGAGTCGACAGCGCGATTACGGCTCGTGGCGGCCTGGGTCTTCAAGACCGAGGTGTATTCCCTGCTCAGTGGCGCCAGCGGGTTCGTTTCTTCCACGCCGCCATTGGTCTCCCTCCCAGCCGCCAGAAAGAAGAAGGCTTCCGCGGAAGCCGGTATGTCAGGCATGGTTTCGTCAAAGAGCTCCAGATGAACCGCGGTTTCGATCTCGGACCGTTTCGACTGCTGCGCCCCATAGCCTCCGGAGGAGCAGGGACGGTCTGGCTTGGCTGCCACCTCCCGACCAATCATCGTGTTGCCGTGAAGGTGGTGGCTACGGCCTATGAGACTCTGGATGTCATTGCCTGGTCGTTCAGAACCGAAGCGCAAGCCTCCAGCTCTCTTCACCACCCCTACATCGTGCCCATATACGAGTACGGACAGGTGCCTCCCGAAGCAGCTTCTGCTTCTCACGGATGCCTGAAGCTGGGTACGCCCTACATTGTCACCGCCTACGTCGGCGGGGGTACTCTGGGACCTCTTCTCGGGAAGCTCGAATGGCCACAGATAGTCTGGGTCATGGGCTCTCTGCTCGAAGCCCTGGCACATGCTCATGCCAGAAACATCATACATCGCGACATCAAGCCGCAGAACGTTCTCGTCGCCGAAGACAGACGCAACGTTCAGCTCACGGACTTCGGAATCGCCTACGCCTTGGCGCAAGAGAGCGAGATCGGCGGTGAGCGTCTGATTGCCGGCACGCCTTCCTACATGGCTCCGGAGCAGGCCCTGGAGACGTGGCGAGAGCATGGCCCCTGGACCGATTTGTACTCCCTTGGTTGCCTTGCCTGGGCATTGGCCACGGGCTTTCCTCCATTCGGCAACCGCAGGCTCGAGGAGATGCCGTCAGTATGGAACAGGGCGGGAACGACTAGCTTCGAACCAAGATGTCGAGTGCCGGCCACCTTCGAGACTTGGCTTCGCCAACTAATCGCCATCGATCCCGCACATCGCTTCGGCCATGCCGCCGATGCCAGAGCAGCCCTTTTCCAAGTGGCAGACCCTTCAATCTCCTCATTTCTCGTCGCACGCCCTCGGCTTCCAAGCGGCGACACAGATCGGGAATCGATCAACGAAGAAGATGCAACAGAGGTCTCGGCGACCCTGTCGCTTCCACGGCTTCGAACCACCCGCGCCGAAGGTGCTCCTAAACCAAGACCCAATCATGAGTCGGATCAGCAGACTGCCGCTACCGTCCCGCTCGGGGGGTCCTTGCCGCTCCCAGAGATCTCGCCGAACAAAGTCGGATTGCTGTCTAGGCTGGCTTCAGCGGATCTTCCCAAAGACTGGAGAAGGCGCGAGATGGAAGCTCGAGCCGCGGTGCTGCCGGCAACGGGCATAGGACTA
>SKWY01000376.1 GCA_007128675.1 Deltaproteobacteria bacterium
CACTGCCCAGACGGGGGTGCCCGTTGGAGCCCCGTAGTCGACCCCTCGGTGCTTTCTGCTGTAGCCCAAAATGGGATGGCGACGGTTCCCATAACCGCTCGTAACGCGTACTACCTGCAAGGGCGCGCGCAAGAAGGCGCGCTGCGCGCTCCGGCCTTTCTCATCGTAGTAGCCGACCTCGCCATCGTCGCGCTCGTGTCGGAAGAGCCGTACGTTACCGACCTCACCCTGATACTCGGCGGCGAGAATGTCTCCGTAGTTCAGATGGCGGCCTCTATGATGAAAGCGCTCCACGATGACGCGGAATTGATCCCCGCGGCGGGGATCCCTATAAAAATCGACATCCCAGGCCAAGACGTTCGCCAAGAGCACAGCAAGCGATGCGTCCGCGCCGGCGGTCTCGACGGCTCCAAACAAGCTGGATCGAATCTCTCCCTCAATCTTTATGATCTCCCGCTCTACTGCCAGATCGCGCTTGTAACCGACGAGGGATCCATTCTTTCGACGCACCACATAGGACTCGACGGGGGAGCGCTCGTAGTCGAAGAGCTCGAGATCACCGTCTGGGTCGAGCTTGATCCGAAAACCCTCACCTGGGCGAGCCCTCGTGAAATCGAATATGGGGGCCAAGGCAGACACCACCTGGTGGGCTTGCTCACCCGTGAGGCCGGCCTCCATCGCGGCGGTGGCGACCGCCTGTCCGGGCTTGATCGTTCTTGCAACGACGCGGTTGGCTACGGCCCTACCGTTGCCCGGCTCCACTTTGGACAGCAGAAGGGGTGTCTCCTTCCCACTCGACGAGACTTCGGGCTTTGTGGCCGGTTTGGTCCTAGTTTCGGTCGCTACAGTCTCTTTGGGCTCCACGGCCTTCGGGTCCGCGATTGGAACTGGCTCGTCTGACTGGGAGGCGACGGCTTGCTCATCGACGGGACCATCTTGGCGTTCCGCTTCTGGATCAGCAGTTACGGTGGCAGGCATGGAAGCAGCTAGCGCTCTCGAGGGAGCTATTACGCCGCGAATGGGCTCTTTGGCCTCGAATGTCGACAAGGCTTGCTTCTCGGTCTCGTCAATCTGCTCTGGCAGCTGCTCTTGCGCGGGCGCCTTCTCGTTTGCGGAAGTGGCGTAGCGGTCTCGGATGACTCCAATGTTCCAGACGTTCACGGCGGCCAGCACGGCCACGAGCAGCAGCTTCGGCCAGGGCGACGGTCTGGACAAATGCTGGTTGTTGAGCAGGATGAGCTTTGATGGGTGCTGTATCGTACGCATCGGAACCGGGGATAGGGACTTGAAAGCTCGTTTTGGCGCCGCTGTTTCATGGAAGCCCACGGTCGATCCCACGGGACTTGCTGGTCTCGAACGGAAGCAGCCAGCTGCAACGGCTCGTAACTACCTGCAACAGATGGCAACTGTATACCAGCGGTTTAGGACCCCGTCCAAGAAATGAACCCCAAAAAGCTTCCTCGAGCGCCGGCGGCGAGAGGAGAGCGGTTCGGCAAAAGGCCGGGGTCAGTATTGGCGACGAAGGCACGGATGAGCACAAGCCCGATGGGCGAGCTTGATTCCGGTCCCAAGAAAACGCCCTATTCACTGGGCCTTGCATCGCATATGGCCGGCCGCTCGTGGGGAGTGACGCTCGCGGTCCGGACCAAGGCTCTAGTCGCCAATCGGGCCCGCGGATGAACGGGTCAGGTTCTTTCGTTGCTCGTCGCATAGGCTCCGTGCTACCCGGTTCCAAAGCAGACGGAAGAAGATGACAAGCGAGAGGCGAGGATATGAGTGAAGGCCCTGGAGCACTCGATCGTGAGACGCGCTGGTCCGCTCTTGGTACGAAGGGTGGAACCATATGGCTGACCGGCCTTTCCGGCTCTGGAAAGAGCACCATAGCCCTTGGACTGGCAAGCGAGCTCCTGCGGCGCGGCGTTCACGCGTATCGGCTGGATGGGGATGAGCTGCGACGGGGGCTTTGTCGTGATTTGGGATTCTCCGCCGAGGATCGTAACGAGAATATCCGGCGCGCGGGAGAGGTGGCGAGGATCCTCGCGGACAGCGGGAGCATAGTGGTGGCCAGCTTCATCAGTCCCTACGAGGCTGGCCGACGCGATTGTCGAAGAGTGCACGAGAGCAGCGGCATAACCTTCCTGGAAGTATTCGTCGACACGCCAATCGAGGTATGTGAGAGGCGCGATCCCAAGGGGCTGTACTCGAAAGCTCGCGCCGGTGAGATCCGAGGTTTTACGGGTGTTGATGATCCTTATGAGAGACCCAAGGACCCGGATCTCGTGATCCATCCAGAGGAGCAAACGGTAGATCAGAGCGTCGCCCTTTGTCTGGAGCTATTGGCCGAACGGGCCCTCATTGCTTCACTCCCAGGCTGAACCGGCATCTCGTCGTCATGCCACGCAGAGCCATCAGGTCGGTATCTACGCCCATCGTCCTGACCGGGGTCGCGGTCAGCCTTAGCATCGCCATGCTCGTGGGATGGATCTTGGTGGTCGTCCAGACCTACATGCGAGGGCCGGAGATGGGTGGTGGAGTCTGGCTCTTGGTGCTGGGCATCGGATCCTTGGTGTTCGTCGTGACCGTCCTCGTCATGTTTGGAATCTCTCTTGTACGAGAGATTCTAGAGGTGCGACGCCAGGTGAGCTTCATAGACTCGGTGACCCACGAGCTGAAGAGCCCCTTGGCATCCATACAGCTTTGCCTACAGACGTTGAAGCGTCCCGAGATCACGGGCCCCCAGAGAGCAAAGATAGAGGAAATGATGGATGCCGATGTCAGGAGGCTCGCGGCATTCATAGACGACGTGCTTCATGCCAGCAAGTTGACGTCGGGTCGTCTGACCTCCTCTTTGAGCGAGGTTGAGCTTCGAGAGCTGCTGCAAGAGATCGTAATGAATGTCACTCAAAGGCATGGCTTGGAACTAGATGCCGTCGATCTCGACGTCGATCGCGAGGAAGGTTTGATGCTGCTGACGGATCGGGTTGCCCTAGAGGTGGCCTTGACCAACTTGCTGGACAACGCCATCAAGTACTCTGATCCACCCATAAAGGTTAGAGTGCACGCCTCGAAAGGGAGCGATGGTAAGGTGGTCGTGGAGATCTCCGATGATGGAATCGGGATCGAGGAGCGCGATCTTCGCCGAGTATTCCAACGATTCTATCGTGTGCCCGATAAGGTTGTTCGTGCCAGAAGGGGTACGGGCCTGGGACTGTATGTGGTCTCGGCAATGGTAAAGAGTCTCGGGGGCAAGGTCGAGGCAAGCTCGGAAGGCATCGGTAAGGGCACCAAGATGAGACTCACCCTGCCGGCGTCATCGGTGCTCGAGACCCGAGAGTGAAGCGTTCTTGCCGGCCATGGGTTAGAGTTGCGATAGTGGAGGCAGGGCGGCTCATTCACGAGGAGGCCGAAAGGGCTCTATGACCTTTGACGGAAACAGTGAGAGAGGTGAGCGCTCGCCGGCGGGAGGCGGCGCTGGGGTGCGAATACTGGTGGTGGAGGATGAGCAGCATCTGGCCAGTGGTCTGAAGCTCAACTTCGAACTCGAGGGCTATGCGGTCGAACTTGCCCGAGATGCTCGAGAGGCCGCCCGGCACCTAGTGCGGCCGGAAGCGTACGGAGCCATAGTTCTCGACATCATGCTTCCGGACATCGATGGGTTCGAGCTGTGTCGCAGGATTCGCGAGTCGGGAGACTACACTCCAGTGCTCATGTTGACCGCTCGCAGCGACCCATCCGATAGGGTCCGCGGTCTGGAGGCCGGCGCCGACGACTACATGGTGAAGCCATTCGACCTGCAAGAACTCATAGCCAGGGTGCGTTCCATGCTTCGTCGAAGGAAATGGGAGAAGGACGAAGCGCGAGAAGCGCCTTCCGACATCGTCTCCTTCGGCCGCGCCAAGGTGGATCTAGCAAGTCATAGGGCATATGTGGGCTCGACACAGCTCGATTTGACGAAGCTAGAGGTCGACTTGATTCGATACTTCTTCGCCAACTCCGGTAGGACTCTCGATAGAGAAGAGCTGCTCGAGAAGGTTTGGAAGCTTCGCGGCTACAAGAACACTCGCACGGTAGACAACTTCATCGCGCGCCTACGGCGCTACTTTGAAGACGATCCCACTCAGCCCTCGTATTTCGTATCGGTGCGTGGAGTTGGTTACCGCTTCGTGCCCGACCGAGAAGGGTAGGCTCCGGGATTGGCTCGGGGCGGCGGGCCCCGGCCACTCGGATCGAAGTGGATGTCCGCCTCGGGAGGCCTGAAGATCAGAGGATCGACAGGTTGTCCGGAAACGTAGACCCCAAAATGCAGATGCGGTCCCGTGGACATCCCGGTGGAACCCACTCGGGCAATCGTCTGTCCCGGGAACACCTCTTGCCCCGCGCGGACTTCCAATCGACTTGCATGAAGATATGCGGTGGCCAGCCCGTGACCATGGTTGATGCGTACGTTCAGCCCGCTGGCCGCGCTCTTTCCGGCATGCTCCACAATCCCGCCACTGGCGGCTTGGATCGGCGTTCCTTCTGGTGCTCCAAGATCGATTCCGGCGTGAAGCCTGGGCCGGCCGTGAATCGGATGAGGTCTCATCCCGAAGGGGCTCGTGATAGGGAAGCTTTCTTCCAGAGGCCACCGCATCTCATAGGCGATTCGGAGAGCCTGGACGGGACGCAGAAAGGCCAATGCTCTGTCCTTGTCTCTTCTGGTCAAAAAGGACTCGAACCCTTCCATTTTGGCCGGCTCTTTTTCGCCGAGCTGCCGCGCACGGTCCACGGCTCTCTCCATCAAGGGAAGGCCAATGGCCCATGCGGCTAGAGCGGCATCCTCTCCTCCGAGGCGGATCTCGTAAGCAGACAGGAGATCCAGACTGCCGGCTAGCCGCGCGCTCAAACCGTGATCGAGGACTGCAGCTGATCCCTGGTCCATTGACGGCAAGCCAAGCAGCGCTCGGTCATCGACGTGATGCGGAAGAGGTCTTACGTCGTACCAGGGCACACGCGACTCATCCAGAGCAACTCTGCCTCCCGATGAGACTACGGCAAAAGCTCTTGCGAGCGCAGGCTCTACTCGGCTCTTTGTCGCAATGCGCACCACCGTTTCGTCCTCTTCCGAGACCGAAGTGATGGGTCGCTCCAGATCTCTTGGATCGACGACCCAGGTCATCATTCGGTCTGGAGTGACATCGAAGTAGGCAATCAATGGCTTATGAGGGGGGGGCAGGCCTGCCGCCTTGCGCACGGCTCGTTCAGCAAGGCCGCCAACGGGTGTGCCGGTCCATACCGCCACCAGGGCAACCGTGATTGCGAGCGCGTCCATCGCCTTTTTGGCTCGAACAATCATCACGGGCTCCACCCCCACAATGCTCCCACCCAAGCTCCAAGGGGCGTGCCGGTGAAGAGGCCCACGATCAGAATGGGAAGCACTAGGACGGCGCCCCAGATTCCCCGTAGTGTGCGCCTGGCCGTTGACTCGCCGGCAGAGCGGTCTCGTTCTGAAGCCAGTTGGCAGCGAGCTAGGCTCGCCGTGACGGTTGGGAATCCGAGACGCCACAGAACCATGAGGCTCGCCAGGGCGGCTGGCCATGGCGATAGCCAGCTGGTGGGCTGGAGGCTTGAGGGAAGATGGCGGCTGGTCGCGAAGAAGGCGTTGTCCAATGCAACGAAGAGAGCCAGGACTCCCGCCAGGGTGGCTATCGCGACTGCCAAGGGAAGGTACACTTTTTCGATGGAGAGGGTGGAGAGGTAGGCCCTGACGAGACCGAAGGAAGTCTGCAGCCAATCCAAAAATCTCGAGGACCAAGAGCCGAGGCGGCCTTTCGAGCCTGGAGGCAAACGCGATTCCCGTGCGGCCCCTGCTCCCAGGCAGGCCGTCCCAAGGCGTAGCACCAAGGCTATCTCCACGAAGAAAGCCATCCATTGAGACAGCTCAATGCGTCGGTCCACATCGAATGCTTCCGCCAGGGCCCGCGTCCGCTCTTCTGGCTCGGACAGAGCGATGTTGGCAAGAGTGCCTGCTAGAGACTCGATGGAGGCAGCAGCCCAGCTGATGAAGACGAAAGCCCAGTCGGCGAATCGATCCGCTACCGCATGCACCCCCAGCACCAGAACGGCGAGCATGCCGAGTGGCAAGAAGATGCTCCGGCGCCTTCCCGGACGTCTTGCTTCTTCGGGTAGCGAATGAGCATGGACTGGGCGCAGATCTGGATCCGTGTCTTCGTAGTCCGGGCGAGCCACTCGCCAATTGTAGATCATGATGGATGTAATCGTTTGCGGGCCAGCCTCGCTGTGGCAGTATGCAGGCGAGAGTGTTCCACCGTGATTGCCGCGGGCACAATCCAGGTTGCCAGGATGGAGCGAACATTGAGCTATCCAAGACTCGTTGCGCGATGTGGAGCTGCATGGCTCGCCCTCTTTTTGCTTTCCGGCTGCCCCTCTTACATGACCTTCCACAGCACCAGGACGGTTCCTCCGGGGAGCATCGAGGTCGGTGCGGGCTTTGGCCAGTCTCTTCTAGGGTCTCCCAGCTTCCTTGGGTCGGTTACGGAAGGCACCTTGATTGGACGTACCGGTATCACTTCGAACCTCGACATTGGCCTTCGCCTGCGCAGTGATTTCGTGCTTGGCGGCGAGCTCAAGCTTCGTTTCGTCCAGGCCGAGCGTTTGCAGATGGCGGTAGCGCCTGGAGCTTACTTCAGCTTGCTGGCTCCAGCCTTCAATGGTCTCGTTAGCCTCGCCGAAAGGTTCTTCGATGTGGAGAACATCGCGTCGGCGTTTGCCTACGAGCTTCATGTGCCCTTGCTCTTTGGCGTGCCTTTTCAGGAGCACCTGTTCATCTTCGGGCCAAAGCTATCGTTTACCAACTGGAACATCCAAGCACTCGTCGACTCGGATGGTCCTTTGTCGGGCAGCTCGGTCAGTCAAGTCATGTTGGTGCCGGGCGTCGTCGTCGGCCTCGATCTGCTGCTTCCCGACGGTAGGCGCGTTCAGCCGGAACTCAATGTCCATTTCGATCTTTTCGGCACCTTTTATGTACAGGCGGGAGCCGGTGTCTTCTGGTAGCCCAAGTCATTGGCTGGGTGCCGCATGAACGCGGGAGTCGCTTCAGCGCTAGTGTTGGCGTTTCTGGCGGTGCTGCTACGAGGTCTTCTGGCGGCCGCCGATACCGCCATGGCCTCGGTAGGGCGAACCGAGGCGGAGGCGATGGGCCAGAAGGGACTGTTTGGGGCCTCCTCGCTGGCTAGGCTCAAGGAGCGGTACGAGGAAACCGTATCCGCCATTCGGTCGACGCAGATGGGGTTTCTGGCACTGGGTGCGGCGTTGGCCGGATGGGCGGGAGCTTCCGCCCTTGCGCCCCTCGTACCATGGGAGACCATGGGGATCTCCGCCACGGCTGGGGCCGTTCTTTCGGCTTTGCTGGGCGGCGGATTGCTTGCTGTCGTCGCGTTCATCCTTGGCGATCTCGTCCCCAGGTTGTGGGCCTCCAGCCGTCCAGCCGGTGTTGCCCGCTTGCTGGCTTTCCCGGTGGTGCTCATTCGGCTCATCATGACCCCATGGATTCGAGCTGATTACTGGGTGACACAGAGAATGCTTCCTGCCCTGGGGATTTCACCCGAGAGAGTCCGTCCACCTCCACCTCTGGAGGATCTCGAGCGTTACCTTGCCGATCATGCCGCGAGAGGCACGGTGGCGGCCGAGGCACCAGAACTCGTCCATTCCATATTCGAGTTCGGTGAAACGACCGCCAAGGAAGTCATGGTTCCTAGGACCAGGGTTGTGGCGCTGCAGATAGATGCGCCGGCAAGCGAGATCCTTTCGACCATCTCCAGCAAGGGCCACACGCGTCTGCCTGTCTTCGAGGACGAGATCGACAACATCGTTGGGCTTGTCAACGCAAAGGATTTGATCCCCCTAATAGCCGAAGGAGAGTCGATCGAGCTGGCGAAGGTCCTGCGGCCGGTTCTCTTCGTTCCCTGGAGCAAGCCCATCAACGAGCTGATGAGGGAGCTGCAGGTCAAGCATGTGCACATGGCGATGGTGATCGACGAGTTTGGCGGCTTGATGGGACTAATCACCCTCGAGGACATTCTCGAGGAGATAGTTGGGGAAATCGAGGACGAGTTCGACCCCATAGAGTCCCGGGACGTCGAGACCCTACCCGATGGTTCCTATCTCGTTCGTGCTTCCATCGAGATCGAGGAGTTCAACAGGGTTTTTCACACCAAAATCTCGGAGGACGAGCCATACGAGACGCTGGCCGGCTTCCTCAATACGTTGGCCGGTGCCATACCCAAGGGGGGAGACACCTTTGTTCACGAGGATTTGCAGCTGACAGTCGCCAAACGAAGCGAGCGAAGGGTTCGTCAGATAAGGGTTCGGCGTGTGGGCGGCGGCAAGAAGTCGAATTGATCTCCAAGCGATCGCAACACTCCGGATTTCTCCACCAAGGGGCTCCGAAGATAGTGGGGAGTGCCCACGCGATAGTTACGTTGCTCATTGGAGGGCAGCGCCGTAGTATGACTTCTTCTCGAGAACAGGAAGGGTAGAGAGGGCTGTCCTGGTTGATATATCGGTGGCTTTCTTGCCTCCCCGCCTACCTGCTTGGAAATGGGACTTTCCGAAGAGATCAACACCGGCGCTGATACAGTGCGCCCATCTGATGCAGTAGCTGATGCCCCACTTGCCTTTCGGCTTGTCCATTGGTTCATGCTCTTGTTGGTGAAGCTATTCTTCAGGGAGATCGAGGTAGTGGGTCTCGAGAACGTGCCCGCCGATCGTGGTGGAGTCGTCGTATCCTGGCACCCAAATGGCCTCATCGATCCTGGGCTGATAATCACCGCGCTCCCCCGCAGGATCATTTTTGGAGCCAGACATGGGCTCTTCAAATGGCCGGTGCTGGCCACCTTGATGCGTAGAGTCGGCACCGTGCCGGTAAAGGTCGGGGAGGGGCCGAAGGCAGACGAGCGTCGTCGCTCGAATATGGCGAGCATGAATACCTTGGCGGCTCAGGTTGCCCAAGGTCGCCTCACGGCACTCTTCCCGGAAGGAATTAGCCATGATGCTTCTCGGCCCATGGAGCTGAAGACGGGAGCCGCCAGGCTTTACTACCAAGCGAGAGCTCAGCAGGCGGAGGGAGCGGCGCCTCCGGTCATTATTCCCGTTGGTCTACACTATGACCAGAAGGGAATCTTTCGCTCTAGAGCTCTCGTGCGTTTTCATCCGCCGATGGAAGTGGCGCCGGAGCTGGATGTCGTGCCGAGTCATGACGAGTCAGAGACTGTTGCCAGAGACCGAGCCAGGGCACTGACCTCCGAGATTGGCCGCGTTCTTCATGACGTGGTTCTTGCAACGGAGGATTGGAGAACTCATCGGCTCATCTCTCGTGCTCGGACCCTGATGCGAGCGGAGAGCGCGGCCAGGCATGGTCGTGACCCGGGACCAATTCGATTCTCCGACATGGCCGAGGGATTTGCCCGAATCAGGGCGGGTTATCTGGCGCGGCGCCAAACCGATCCAGAGGCCGTGAAGACGCTGACCGAACGGCTGGTGCGTTACGACGAGGAGATGGTTCGGCTGGGATTGGATGACCACGACCTCGATCGGAGCCCAAGGCTCGTTCGTCCTTGGTTCTCCTTGGCGGCTCAGCTTCTCGTGGTCTTCCTCTTGATGCCTCCGCTCCTGGTATGGGGCTACATAGTCAATGGTCCCGCCGCCCTGATTCTTCTTGCCTTGGCGAAGGCCGCGGGCAAGACCGAGAGTGACAAGGCGTCAATCAAGGTATTGTGCGGCGCGGTGCTCTTCCCCGCTACTTGGGTCGGGGTAGGGTTCCTCGCCGGTATGGGCTACCTCGAGCTTCAATCACAGTTTCCGCATTTGCCCGATACCGCTGTGCTGCACGGTATTCTCTTGGGCTTGCTTTCGATAGTTGGAGGTGCCTTGGCCTTGCGTTGGCTCCACTTGGCACAGGAGACGATGCGCTCGGTGCGAGTACGTATTGTGCGCGCCAGGCGCCGGGAGGTCTTGCAAAGGTTGCGCGCCGAAAGGGCGGAGATTCACAGGATGCTGATGGGGCTGCGCCGGGGGTTGGACCTACGACGCAAGAGAGAGCCAAAGGCTCTCGGCGAGCCCGCGGTGGCTTGAAGAGTCAAAAAGCCGCCGGCTCGCCCGACATGGGGTTTAAGATGATCAACGTTCAGCTCAAGTCGAATGAAGAGCTTGAAATCATGCGCAGGGCCAACATTGTTGTGGCGGAGGTGCATGCTCTGTTGAGGGAGGCGGCATCACCAGGCGTGACGACGGCCGAGCTGGACAGGATAGCCAGACGACACCTCGACAAGCGAGGAGCGAAAAGCGCCTTTTTGGGCTACCACGGCTTTCCCGCTGTCCTGTGCACCTCGGTCAACGAGAAGGTCGTCCACGGAATACCAAGCGACAAGGAACCCTTGAGGGACGGGGATATCTGCTCTATCGATTTCGGCGCCATCGTAGACGGGTATGTGGGAGATGCGGCCCAGACCCTGGCGATTGGGAAGGTGTCCGAGAGAGCCGCCAAGCTTCTCGAGGTAACTCGGGGAGCTCTTGGGGCGGCAATCGAACAATGTCGTCCGGGTCGTCGCCTTCGTGACGTGTGTGGCGCGGTAGAGGAGCATGTGACTCCACATGGCTTCGGAGTGGTTAGAGACTTCGTTGGGCACGGCATAGGACGCAAGATGCATGAGGATCCTCAGGTGCCGAACTACCGGGTCGGTGGACGTCTTGGGGCGCTTCGGCTCGAGCCGGGGCTCGTCATCGCCATAGAGCCGATGATCAACGAAGGCACTTTCGAGACCAAGACATTGGATGATGGCTGGACCGTGGTGACCGCCGACGGCAAGCTATCGGCTCATTTCGAGCATAGCGTGGCGATTACTCGAAACGGACCCTGGGTGCTTTCGGATCCCGAAGCCATCGATCCGCGATGATGCTCTTCAAGGGGTCGTCACGGTCTTCAGGCCCTCCAGCAAGGTGTCCGCCCACAGGGCGACATCCTCGCTATCGAGTTCTTTGGGCTCGAGGCCGCGTGCTCTAAACAGCACGTCGTCGAGCTCTGGCTGACGCCCCATGACTCGAAAGCCAGTTTCCATTCCAGCCGCAAGGAGCAGTCGTGCTGCCGACTCGTCACCGGCATGCGCGGCTTCCCGCGCAAGATCGAGGGTTCGTTCGAGCCTGGGAAGAGCCTCTCGATCGTGAATGATCAGGGTCTCACGAAGGTTGATCACCGACATCGACTCCAAGAAGCGGGTAAGGCCCTCCATCGTTCTTTGGATCTCGAGAGGACTCGTCTTTTCTTCGGCTAGGTGTGATGCCAGGGCACAGCCGAGCTGGGAGACCGATTGCCGGTCCGCTGCCCGCAGAGTCGGGCCTATCTCGCCCTTCATGAAGCCATCGAGCAGATTCCAGGTTCGCTCGGCTTGCCTGCGGATCGTCGATTCGTCACTGGCGGGCACCGCCTGGGCAACGGCGTTCTCCGTCGCTATTTCGGGAGACAGTATGGCTAGGGCTTGCCTTAGCTTCACTGCTTTCTCGGTGTCCTCTCGAAAACCGGGCACGACATCTTCCTTTTTCACGTGTGCCAGGCTGCTCGCGGCAGCGAAGACC
>SKWY01000216.1 GCA_007128675.1 Deltaproteobacteria bacterium
CTAGGCTCTTCAAGGAAGCTTACGACTTCGTCGTGGACGCGGTGGGTAAGGGAGGCTCCGTACTCTTCGTTGGCACCAAGAAGCAAGCCCAAGACATCATCACCGAGGAGGCGAAGCGTTCCGGTCAGTACTACGTGACAAACCGCTGGCTCGGCGGAACGATGACCAACTTCCGTACCGTGAAGGGCTCTATCGACAGGCTGAAGGGTATCGAGAAGATGGCCGCTGACGGCACCTTCGATAGACTTCCCAAGAAGGAGGTCATCAAGCTCGAGCGAGAGAGGGAGAAGCTGGAACGAAACCTTGGCGGGATCAAGGACATGACGCGCTTGCCAGCCGTGCTATTCGTAGTCGATCCTCGAAAAGAGCAAATAGCGGTCCTGGAGGCCAACAAGCTGAGGATCCCCGTAGTCGGCGTGGTCGACACCAACTGTGATCCCGAGCAGATCGATTTCGTGATTCCCGGCAACGATGACGCCATTCGTGCCATCAAGCTCTTTTCCGGTCGAATTGCCGATGCGGCGATCGAGGGCAAGGCTCGCTATGAGGAGTTTGCCCGCGCCGAGGCGGCGAAGGCGAGGGAGAGGCCCGAGGCCGAGCGCAAGCCGGAAGGGCCCGCCCGGAAGGAGCGCCTTCCCGGTGGACCAGAGGTCGAGGTGGTACGACGTCCGGTGAAGACGGAAGGTTCCGATATGGCCGACCAGCCCGAGGTGGCGTCGGCCGCCGATTCCGAAGGTGATGACGAGGAACCCTCCGCGGATGCTGGTGAGACGCGAAAGGATAAGGACCCGGGCGCGAAGGGCGAGCGCCAGGCCGCGGCTGCCCCACGTCTGGAGTAGGAAAGAGAGCTTCGTGGCCTGTTTGGGACGAGCGTCTATTGACGGTTTGGCCCACAGGCCCATCTTCCAAGGTATTTCTCGGGCGGCTTAGCCGTCCATAGCGGACCTGCAGGTGCAGGATTGGAGTCTTTGAGAATGGCTGAGATCAGCGCGAGTATGGTGAAGGAGCTTCGCGACAAGACTGGCGCGGGCATGATGGATTGCAAGAAGGCCCTAACGGAGGCGGGCTGCGACATGGAGAAGGCGGTGGATTGGCTGCGCCAGAAGGGCATCGCGGCGGCCGCCAAGCGTTCGAGCCGCGCCGCCAGCGAGGGTGCGGTTGGCTCTTATATTCACGCTGGAGGAAAGATTGGGGTCCTCCTGGAGGTGAACTGCGAGACTGACTTCGCGGCGCGAAGCGATGTCTTCCAGCAGCTTGTGCGGGATGTGGCAATGCAGATTGCCGCGGCCTCCCCCGTAGCCGTCCGTCGGGAGGAGATCCCGGCCGAGCTAATGGACCGGGAAAGAGCCATCTACAAAGCCCAGGCTTTGGAGTCGGGTAAGCCAGAGAACATAGTCGACAAGATCGTCCAGGGTCGCCTCGATAAGTATTACAAGGAGGTATGCCTTCTCGAGCAGCCCTTCGTGAAGGATCAGGACAAGACAGTCGATCAGTACGTCACTGAATCCGCTGCGCAGATCGGTGAGAACGTTTCGGTTCGACGCTTTGCGCGCTTCGTTCTCGGCGAAGGCCTCGAGAAACGGCAGGACAACTTCGCCGAGGAGGTCATGAAGCAGGCGAGTGAATGAAGTTTTCGCTCCTGCCTTGACCGGGTCGCGGTGCGGGAGTAGATACCCCACACTATGCCATCAGCTCGGTTCCAACGTATTCTGCTCAAGTTGTCCGGAGAAGCCCTCATGGGCGACTCCGGATACGGTATTTCTCCCGAGGTGCTCGAACAGGTCGCCATGGAGATTGCCGAGGTGCATGGGCTGGGCGTGCAGGTAGGGGTAGTAATAGGGGGCGGAAACATCTTTCGGGGTCTCGCCGCGAGCACGGCGGGCATGGATAGGGCCACCGCAGACTCCATGGGAATGCTCGCCACCGTGATGAACTCGTTGGCGATGCAGGATGCCCTGGAAAGGCTTGGTGTTTTCACCAGGGTCGAGTCGGCGATCGAGATGAAGGAGCTTGCGGAGCCCTACATCCGGCGGCGCGCGATTCGACACCTCGAGAAGGGTCGAGTGGTGATATTCGCAGCCGGTACGGGGAGCCCGTACTTCACCACCGACACCGCGGCGGCATTGAGGGCCATGGAGGTTCATGCGGAGGTGATTCTCAAGGCCACCAAGGTCGACGGGATATACACCGCCGATCCCGTCAAGGTCCCCTCCGCTACTCGATTCGGGCACCTGACCTATCTTGATGTGCTCAAGAAGAACCTGCGGGTAATGGACTTGACGGCCATCAGCCTCTGCAGGGACAACGATCTGCCGATCATCGTGTTTGACCTCACGCAAAAAGGGAATGTGAAGCGTGTGGTCTTGGGAGAAGATGTCGGCACCGTGGTGGGTGAGCTGCCGCCGAAAGAATCAACAATTGCCGCCGGACGAGATCCGGAGCAAGTGCCAGGAGGGGCCAAGTAATGACGGAAGATGTTCTAAACGAGTTCAGCGCCCGTGCAGATCAAAGCATCGAAGCTCTTCGTCGCGATCTCTCTAGGCTTCGAACGGGTAGGGCCAATCTTGCCATGCTGGATGGAGTTCGGGTCGACTACTATGGCCAGTCTACTCCTCTAAATGGGGTGGCCGCGCTTCAGGTGGCCGATCCCAGGTTGATTGTCATCAAGCCCTGGGACAAATCGATGATGCAACCCATCGAACGAGCCATTCTCGAAAGCGGCATCGGAATCAACCCGATGAACGACGGCGAGGTCATTCGGCTTCCGATTCCCCCGCTGACCGAGGAGCGGAGGAGGGAGATGACCCGCCAGGTCAAGGCAAAGGGCGAGGAGTTCAAGGTGGCCGTACGAAACGCGCGGCGGGACGCCAAGGATATGCTCGAGGAACTGGAGAAGGAAAAGGAGATCAGCGAGGATGATCGCAAGCGCGCCTTGGACAAGCTCCAAACCTTGACGGATGACCGCGTTGCGAAGGTGGATGTGGTCGTCTCCGCCAAGGAAGAGGAGCTGATGCAGATCTAGGTGGCTTCACGCCGCCATGGATGGCCTGTTCGGTCCAGGGGCCGTCTTCGTTGTCGTCC
>SKWY01000030.1 GCA_007128675.1 Deltaproteobacteria bacterium
AAGGAGTAGGGGCAAAATTTGCTTCGCATATCCCCAGCTCGAGTCGACCCAGCCTCCCAGCTCGCTCTTCGAGAACCAGGACGGAAGCGCCACGGCGATGACCAGCCCGAAGATGCCCGCCATGACCCACTTGCCCGAGTGGATCGCAGCCCAAACGCCCTCTGTCCCCTCGGCGGGTCGGCCCCAGTTCGCGAAGACCAGTACGCCGATCATGGCGGCGAGTAGGACCGCGTCCTGCCAGATGGGGCGACCTCCCTGTGTAGTCGGAGCAACGAGGCCGGCTGCTTCCCCACGCTCCGCTTCTTCTCTTCGGAAGATGAGGTGCATCGACAGGCCGATGAGCACCGCAAAGAGGACGGCGGAGACCGCGCGCGCGATACCAAGCTCAATGCCCAAGACGCGTGCGGTGAGAATGACGGCGAGGATGTTGATGGCGGGCCCCGCGTACAGGAAAGCGAAGGCCGGACCGAGGCCTGCCCCTCTCTTGTGAATGCTCCCGAAGATCGGAAGCACGGTGCAGGAGCAAACGGCAAGCACCGTCCCCGATACGGCCGCGACCGGGTAGGCGACAAGCTTGCTTGCGGCCGGTCCCAAATACTTCATGACCGCGCCCTGGTTCAGGAACACGGTGATGGCGCCTGCGATGAAGAAGGCTGGAATCAGGCACAGAATGACGTGCTCGCGCGCGTACCAGCGAACGAGCAGGAGCGCCTCTTGAATCGCACAGATTACGCGGGCGTTCTCGGCGGGCAAGTACCAAGCGGCGGCGAAGACGGCGAGGATGATAGCTAGCTTTGTTCTTTCTTTCATTGTTCAGACAGCGGCTTGGCGGATTGGCCAAAAACGCCAAGCGGGAACGAAGGAAAGACCAATCTGGAGAAAGAATCTGTCACAGAACTAGCTCTCCCCGTTGATCACCTGGCTTGCACAGGAGAAAAAGCTCGCCACGCATGGAGTCAAGAGTCGGTAGTAAACAGTGCTACCCTCTCGCCGATCATCCACGATCCCGTGACTTCGAAGCAGCGCGAGGTGCTTGGAGACGGTTGATGCGTCGAGCCCCACGAGCTTGGTGAGGGCTCCAGCGGAGCACTCTCCCTGCAGGAGCCTGTCTACAATCATCAGCCGAGCTTCATGCGCGAGCGCCTTGAGCACTCGCGCCTGCTGCCTGTAGGTCATTCGATGCCGCGCGGCCGTGCCTGCTTTCGTCTCTGCCGAACAGTTCGCCATAATGCGAGCATTGGCCAGTTTGGCCAAATTGTCAAACACAAAGATGCTCGCCCCTCTGATGACACTGGCTGTCCAGCGGTGGGAACCCCGTTGTTGCGAATCCTGCGACCTGCCGACTATTGCGATGGACGCACCTATCCATGAAGGTTGACTGGCACGCCGCCGAAACGATGCAGTCGACTCTCTTGGTGTTGAGCGCCTCGATGACCTCGACAACCTTGGCGAGGATGGCGCGCATGTTCGGCCATCATGCGTTTTCAAGGCTGGTCGGTGTTGGTGGTGCTGTTTGTGCGTTCCGCGACATCACCGCCGACGACGGCGCCGCTGCTTTGGGCCACCGAACCCAGGGTTGGCAGTGAAGCCCGCACTGGTCGAGGTCCCCGTGCCAGCCCTTGCCGCACCGTGCGGAGAGAAGCGAATCCACCAGGGGACCCGCTTGCGCACCGGATGAAGACTGCGCCAAAGCTCGTCGGGCATGAAGAGATCCGCCTCGCAATACTCGCAGGTGAGAATCCTAGGTGTCTCCACACGGATCTCGAGAGAAGCCGAACAGCGTGGACAAGCAAACCAGATGGGCTTCAGCGCCACAGGAGGAGTCGTCAATGCCACGGAATCGGAGCTGCCCTCAGGTGGCGCTCCGAAGACCTGCCGTGCTGCCGGCAGCACGGATCGTAGCCAACCGGGGGCAGGCCAGACGAACATCGACGTACCGCAAGAACACTCATACGGCGTGGTCTGATCCTCGGATATGTCCTCGATGGGCAGCCGCGTCTTGCAGCCGTCGCAGCTGGGAGCTTCACGACCGCTGACTAGCTGAATCTGACGATCACCCATGAACAGGCTTGATGAGGAAGACTCTCCGGGACGCAGAGTGACATAGTCGTCCAATGCGTCTTCGAGCAGAGACTTCCAAAAACCGGGACCCGCATCGCAGTTGGACCGGCAATGAGGACATTGGAGGTCCTGCCGTGGCCCCTCGAGAATTATGGTTCCTCCACACTCGGAGCATTTCGCCGATGCTTTGAAAACGCAGAATCTATCCTTCATCCTGTTGACCATTCCTTTCATGTGCCAAGCAAAGGTACCTTTCTGCTCCACCGGAATCTATCACGGCGGCTTTCTACTTACCTCTTCACGGAGGCAAGACCCATCAATGAAATGAGTGGCGGCAGTAGGTCTCCTCGACTGGACGAAGAACAGTCGCATGAACTTTCGATGTCGATTGGACTATTATCGGCAACCGAGGTAAAGGAATGGGCAGCACTGGGAGCACAGCCTCATGCTCTTGCTCGAGTTTTGAAACCTGTCGGTTTAGGCTATCATTAGCCGCCATTTGTGACACTGATAGAAAGAGGCGGATCTCTTCGACCCTGGAGTTTCAGGTGAGAAAAAGACGTGAGATGGATGAACAGGGTTGGGGAGAAGACCAAGACTTCGAGGAACCCCCCGAATCCAAGGCCGAAGACTGGCAAGAGATCGCGAAGCGTGAGCGCTTGAAGGTCGAGAGCGCAAAGAGATTGGGCTATCGGGCGGTCATGGCGCTACATGGCTGCCTGCTCGGCCTAATCGCGGTAGGTTGGGGAGGAGTGCTCCTATCCGCGAGGTTTCCGGTGCTGGAGGCTCTTTTGGGTGCATCTGTCATGGTAACCGGAGCCGCAGGTATTTGGCTCGTGAGTCGACCGATATCGATTTCGACCTGCTACGACACCGAATGGTTGGTTTTCAAGACCTACTTCTGGTTGATTCCTTTCCTTGTGGTCTCATGGCTTCCCCTAGTCGGCGGCCCACTCGGCGTCCTATTCGGCGTGGCCCTGGGCGTCTACCTGTGGAGAGGCCGCTTCGGCGAGAGCAGA
>SKWY01000123.1 GCA_007128675.1 Deltaproteobacteria bacterium
AGACGAGTATCGATCCTGGTTGTCTCGATTGCGCTTTTCGGGACCTATCCGAGCCTTGCCGGGCAGGATTTGTCCTGGGATATCCGTCCTCCCACCGATGAACGTGGTCCGGCTCTCGTCGTCACGGTGGGAAAACCAGTCGAGGAGTTCGTCTTGAATCTCACTCGTACGGGGGCGGAGGGGTCCAGGGAGGAGATCACCTTGAGGCCGAGCCTGCGACCTGGGCGGCAGAACGTCGTGCAACTCCCACAGCGTGAGGGACGCTCACGGTGGGCGGGGACGGTGAAGGTCCGATTCGCCGATGGGACGGAAGGCCGCTCGCCGATCTCCTTTCAAACGCAGTGGGCATCGGCGATGAGGATAAACGAGAGCGCGACCCCGGAGCAGGTCAAGGCCGGTAAACTCGTTCTTACCGCAACTCATCCAGTGAAGAAGGCCCACGTGCGGATAACGGGTGAGCATGGCCGCTTGCTTCACGAGAGCGATACCGATTTTGGGGGCGCATCTGCTGGAACGCCTCTCGAGATCAGCTGGACTCCCATCGAGGAGGATGTCTACGCCGTGAAGCTGACGCTCCATTCAATCTACGGGGTCACGGCGGATAGGTCGTGGGCACCCTGGCAGGTCCACATTCCCCATGAGACCGTGGAGTTCGACACGGGCAGCTCGGTGATTAGAGAGGACCAGGAGCATAAGCTCCAGGGGGTTTTGGGCGAGCTTCGCGATGCGCTAAGCCGGTACGGAACAGTGGCGGAGGTCAACTTGTGGATTGCCGGCCACACGGACACTGTCGGTCCAAGGGCCAACAACCAGCGGCTTTCGGAGGCCAGGGCACGCTCCATTGGCCAATGGTTCCGCCGCGCTGGACTGCGTGTTCCCATTTCTTACCGTGGCTTCGGACAGGACTCGCTTCTCGTGAGGACGGCGGATAATGTGGATGAGCCTCGCAACCGGCGAGCCGAGTACATCGTGGCCGCCGATGATCCCTACGAGGGCCGCAGAGATATTCCGGGCAGCTGGCAGAGCCTTCCCTAAAGCAGAAGTAGGTGGGCAGCCCGTATCGCTTCGGCGTGGGTCTCGAGCACGCCTTGGGTGGAGCAGTAGCCGCCAAGTCCTCGCTGCTTTCTCGAAGGAGAGCAGCGAATCTTTAAGGGACCTTCAGGAAACTGAGGTTATCTTCGAGGCAACGCTTCGAGCAGGCTCCTTGGTTCAGGGGGTTATGGCGCTTGCGGTCTGGCACTCTCATTGCATTTGATTGCTGCAGGAGAGCCCTGTTGATGCACACCGCCCGAATGACAGCACTTCTTTTTGCCGCGATGCTCGGTCTTTGCCTTGCACCGGTGGGAGCTGTCGCTTCGCCGCTGGCTACTCCCGCGGCTTTGGTCTTCGTGGCCGAGGGGATGCCCTTTGCCGCGATGACGGCAGGAGAAGTGTTGATCGATGAGCGCGCGAAAGTGTTGCGTTTGGATGCCAAACGCGCCCAGGTGATCGGGGATCGGGAAGCTCTCGAGGGGAAGCTGGATGCCCTCTCGAGGGAGATAGTGGAGCTGAAGTCTCGGCGGATTCGAGGCCCCCGCGCCGAGGCCGAACTCAACCGTAAGCTTCAGGACTCTCGAGATCTCTCCAGCAGGATCGATAGTCTTACTATCGAGCAGGAAGAGATCACCGCGGATCTCATCAGGGCTACTTCGTCTCTTGCCGATTCCTATGATGCTCTCGTCGACTCGGCTCGTCTCGAGCTAGAGAAGCTCGCTTCCTCGGAAGACGGAGAGGAGAGGGGCCGCGAGGTGATGAACCGGATCGCGGTTCTAGAGGCCGAACGTCGAGCCGTTCTGGAGGGTCTTTCTGGGCTGCAGGGAAGTCACCGAGAGTTCGAGGACGAGGCGCGCCCCCTTTTGCGAGCCAGACCCCGTACCGATGATCCGGAAGAGCTTCGGGCACGGGCGGATATGCTTCGCGACACCAAGGATCGCCTCACCAGGCGGCTCGGGGATCTGGATCGCAAGGAGAAGACCGTCAGGCGGCAGCGCGCTCTAGAAAGGGAAATGGACGGCTTCGTCGCCCAGAGCAGGCTCTTCGACGAGGGAGATCGCTCGGCGGCGCGGCTCGTGGCACGGGACAGCGACGGGCGCCCCGTGGCGGGTGGATCCCTGGTTCCCTCCAGGTCCAGCGCCGACGCCGCCATAGGCGATCCGGCAGCGCCGCCCGAGGGCTCCGATGGCATCGAGGGTGATCTCGATGCCGGAGACGGTGAGACGGGTGATTACTACGATGGTCAGCCCGTGGCGGAACCGGAAGAGCCGATTGGTGTCTCCCCTTCCCCCGGGTCGGAACCGGTCGACGATTTCACCAGGGAGGACTCGAGTCTCCATCAGCTGGATAGAGTAACTACGCGGGCGGAGGCGAGCGCCGCCCTGGATGCCCTCTTGGTACAGGATATAGGAGGGACCTTGGAGGATATCGAGGAGCATAGACGAGAGATCGAGAGGTTGATTCGTCGTTTGGAGCGCCGAGCCGGCTCTCTGGAGCGCCGAGCCGATCTTCTCGACGACGAGCCTCGATGAGGACTCCGTCGGTCCTTATTCTTCATCGCTTCGGTACCTTTCTCGGGCTTTGTTTTTCATACAGAGGCAGAGGAAGTCTTCCTGTTGTGGGCAGCTCCGTGCCAAACTGCGACTCATGGGCGGGCTTCTAACAAGGGCATCGGTTGGCCTGACGGCCCTGGCGCTGATGATGATCGTCGCGCCAATCGCGCGCGCCGATGACGATGACAAGGAGCAGGGACACGTAGGTGAGGGCAAGGAGAGTCTGAAGCTCGACTACGGAGCGACTATCTCTAGTGAGGCGGCATTGGACACCAACGCGAGAAGGCAGCAGTCAGGCGGAGCCGTGGAGGCGGACGCCCTGGCTTATGTGCATGCCTCGTTGAGAGTGGATGGCCGGCGCACGGGAAGACATTATCTGGCGCTCTTCGATATGGGAGCAAAGAGCTTCGCGCGCACATCCGCGGAGGACATGCTCGTTGGTCGACTTTCTTTGAGACGGCTCAAGGCCGGTCGAGAAGGTTTGGTGACGGGG
>SKWY01000406.1 GCA_007128675.1 Deltaproteobacteria bacterium
CCCAGCTCTAGGAGCGCCGCGGGGCGCTGGGGGATGCGAATCTCACCGAAGTTTCCGTACTTCGGGGCGCAGCTTCCGTGGCACTGCCAGGGCGCGCCGTCGCCTCTGGTCTCTTCCGCCTCGTTGGCGGCGGCCACTACCGCCAAGGTGATGTGCCCCGCCAGAATGCGGCTCGCATCGCCCCATGCTGCGTGCTCACCTTGATCCATGTAGTAGGTGCCCGTGCCGGAAGGACAGCCCGAGTAGCACTCGCCCTGAAACGCGTTGGTGTGCACGGAGAGCAAGATATCCGTGTTGCCTCTCGAGTCGAGGTTGGAGGCCAGCGGCCGGGAGCGAATATCGTCGTCGCGACGATTGCTCGATCCCGTGTCGCTACAGGAACCTGTCAGGCTTGCGTAGACGTTGCAGGCATAGCCTTGATCGCGAAGAAACAGGTAGGCGGCCTGCTGCCACCAGGGGTGACCACTCGGTCCGTTTCCACGACCGAGATCGTGCTCCCGGGTGTGCTGAACGTAGGCACCGTCGTTCTCGAGGAACACCCGCAGGTATCTGGCGAGCTTCAAGTTGCGAAAGTCCTCCTGCGGGTTGCCGCAAACGATCCCCCGTTGAGTCGCCCAGGCAGAGCCGGTCCAGATATACCCGTGCCCTTCCGATAGGGTAATGCGCTTGCCGGCCAGACCGCTGGTCTTGAAAGGCAAATCATGAGAGGGCACCTCGGGGGGAGCGACATGAATCGCCGGTGGCGGCCGTGGGAGATAATCGCTCAAGAGCCGGCCCTCGATGAGAACGTGCACCCTGCTGTCCAACCCGAACTGCGACATGGTGTACAAAAACTGCCTGAACATCATCTCGGACCGCGTATCGTCGAGGCCCTCGGCTGCTTCTGGCCCAAGATCGATTACTACGCCGTCCTTCGTGATCTCCAGCTCGAGCAGGGCGACCCCATCCGGAATGGCCGAGACGGCTCCTTCCGCCCGCTCGAAGTCAGTGGGGCCGGCGAGAAGCTCCAAGACAGCGGCCTCTGGGGAGTCCAGCCCTTGCCGTTGCACGAACAAGAGACTCTGCGACTCGCCCGAGAACCAAGTCACGTGCCCTGCCCAGGCGGTGGAGGTGCAAAGAAGGGCCGCTGCAAGCAGAACGGAGCGAACAGCCAGGACGTGCTTGCCATTTTTGGAATCGAGGTATGGCGAAGTAGACATCATCAGCTATGTGAAGACGAACGATAGCACACAAGACACGAATCGGCGGATATCTCAAGGGTCGGTCATTGGACTCCATCACCGCAGCGGGGCCCGAAAGCGGCATGGGGGCTCGAAGGAAACCCCGCTTGCTTCGGATCACCGTGACGGGCGCGCCCCAGAATGGGTCAGCCGAACACGATCAGCAGCACCAGAAACACAGGCCCGCCTCGGAAATAGATGATGAGCGGGCATGCGCGACGTCTTCGCCAAGGTCCTCGAGGCACGAACGAAGTGAGTGGGGGCTATCGCAAGGCACTCAACCCCGGAAGCAAATGAAGAACCGTCACCTGCTGACGGTAAAGGTCCGGGATGCCGTGGCTCCCGTGGAATCCCTCAAGGTCACCGTCCAGTAAACGGTCCCAGTCCAACTTGGATTAGAACCCACCACGACCGGACTCAAGGTCATAGCGGTGTCCGATTGAATCGAAACGCCGAGGTTCCAGTTGTTCTCACCCCGATTCCAGGTCGAGCTGCCGCTTACCGCCCCGTGCCAGTCGTATCTGACCTGATTCACGCCTTGGAATCCCGTCCCAGTCGCGGAGAGCGATGCCGTATAGGGCGTGGCGCTCGTGGTGATTGTCGAGGGCGTCAGGCCGGTGAACTCGAGACCCTGGCTACTCGAAGGCGAGTAGGTCACCGTGAAGGTTCGAGATGCCGTCGCACCGCTGGTGTCTCTCAACGTGACGGTCCAAGTGGCCGTACCAGACCAGCTTGGGTGCGTCTCGACCACCGTAGGCCGAAGGGTCATCGAGCTGTCCGAATGGACCGTGACCGCCGCGGTCCAACGACTATCGCCCCTATTCCAAGTGGCGCTCCCGCTCACCGCGCCGCTCCAGTCGTAGATCACCCGATCGACGTTCTGGAAGTTCGAGCCGGTGGCGGAAAGGTTGGCGCTATGGGGCGTGGAGCTGGTCGTTATCGAGGCTGGGGTCAAGGCCGAGAATCCAAGCATTGGCTCGGGGTCGGGTTCGGGCTCGGGTTCGGGCTCGGGCTCGGGTTCGGGGTCGGGGTCGGGTTCGGGCTCGGGCTCGGGCTCCGGGTCGGGCTCGGGGTCGGGGTCGGGCTCGGGCTCCGGCTCGGGTTCGGGATGGGGCTCTGGCTCCGGCTCGGGTTCGGGCGCGCTCCCTGTCGAGAACGTAACGGAAAACGACCGCGAAGCCGTCGCCCCACTTACGTCCCTCAACGTCACCGTCCACTGGACAGTCCCAGACCAGCTAGGGTTCGATCCCACTACCGTCGGCCTTAGCGACATGGATCCATCAGAATGAACGGTGACGGCTTGGCCCCAAATGCTCTCTCCTCTCCTCCATGTCGAGCTGCCGCTTACCGGCCCTTGCCAGTCGTAGGTCACCTGGTCGACGTTCTGGAAGTTCGAGCCGGTGGCCAAGAGCGTCGCGTTGTACGGCGCGCTGCTCGTAGTCATTTGAGAGGGAGTGAGATCCGTAAATGCCAGGCTAGGCGGCCCCGGAGGAGGAGGAGGCTGATCGGCGCCATCATCCGGCTGGTCTGGACAGCTATTCATCGACACAGGCCAATCGCCACCAACGGGCCTACCGATCCCCACGAACTCCGCCGGCACGGACTGACACCACCAGCTGCCGCAGTCTTCCTGCACTTGAAAATGAAGGTGCGGCCCAGTCGACCAGCCTGTGTTTCCAGACCGCGCCAAGGGTTCTCCAAGCTCGACGCGGTCACCGGTTCGAACGAAGGCGGAGTGCTGCTGCAAGTGCAAGAAGCTGGCTACGAGACCGTTCTCCATTCTAAGTAAGACCCAGTTGGCGTCATTGGCGCAGCTCGAGTTGCCACACTCGATATCCGAGGAATCGAATACGCCGATTATCTCCCCAGGAGCAGGCGCCACGATCACCTCGCCTCGCACCATCGAGAAATCCCAGGCGTATCGGCTATAGGTATTTGGATGTCCTCCGCCGTTCGGATCGTAGTTGCCGCGAGTTACCCTGTAGGACTTGCCGCAAGGAAAGGGCAGGTGTACCAGGGCCGCGCCCTTGGGTGCCTGTCCAATCCGCTGCTCCGATGCGCCTTCAACTAGGTCGTCAGACCACAACTTGGCCTCTCCACATGAAACGATCCCGACCAAGAGCAAGATCAGCACAATCAAGATGCCGGCGGCATGAGACGCGACAAACCCGCCCTTCCGGTTTGATTCATCTAGCGCCAGCCGATTGGAGCTATTTTTGGGGGAGCAAGGAGAGCGTCGAATGGCGGATGTCATGGTGACGGCCTTTCCGTGCCAGGTTCGAATTGGAAGCTGCGCTCGGCAGCTTCACTGCATTAGACGAGCACGGCACATGCCACTTTCCACCAGCGCAACCCCTTGAGATCTGGTTTTCGACTGTCGTAAGTCAGAGTATGGCGTGACCGGCATTGTGACGCCCTGACCAAAAAAGCGACAGGCCTCACGTAAATCTGCGTTACAGATTCGGTCCAACACTAGGCGACATCCACCTGCCTTCTTGGTTATTTCAGGGGGAATTGCTTGGGCAATCCAGCAAAGAGCCTCTCGCCCGGCCTGGCCCTCTCTTTTTCGGCCAAAGACGGAACGCTTCTGGCAAACCCTTAAGCAGACTCTCAATGAGGTCTCCGACGTGACGGTTCCTGCTCAAAGCTTCGGTATGATGTCCGCCAATAAGAACGCGAAAGCCAGAATATTCTCGAGAGGCAGCCTATCGGTGATGGCCATTTGCTGCCTCGGCGTCGGCTGCGGCGCGGACTCATTCGACGAGATCCCAGAGGCTTCCTCCAAGGCCGCGCTCTCCTTCCACGCCGACGGGGGGGAGCTGCAAGATCGCTTACGCCAGGATCCGGCCGGCCATGGCCACGTGCTGGCCGGGCTCACCGCAAAGAGCCCCTTCTACGATCGCATCACCTTCATGATCGACTCCGAGGGTGCCCCCAGCTTGGAGGTTCGCCTATCACAAGACGGTGGCCATAGCTGGTCGGATTGGCTCGCGGTCCCCATATCCTTCAGCGAGGGCATCTACCATAACGCCCACTTGGACCTTCCTCATGGAGGCACGCACATGGAGGTTCGGCTCCGCGACCCCGAGCCGAGCCACGTCTCGTTCCTGAAGCTGCGTGCCTTCACCTTCGAGCCCGAGGTTTCCGAGCACCTCGATGGCTTGACAAGTCATGAGCAAGCTCTGGCCGCAAACAGCATTGTCGACGTAACCCGGACACAATGGGGAGCGGAGGCATCCAGATGCACCGTCAACCATACGCCAAGGGAGATCACGATACATCACACCGTGCATCCGAACGACGAGCCATCGAACATGCCGGCGCGGCTGCGGCAGATGCAGCGAGACCATATGCACGGCCGAGGTTACTGCGATATCGGCTACCACTTTCTGGTGGGGCAGGATGGCAAGGTCTATCAAGGCCGGGCCGAAGGATTCAGAGGGGCTCACGTAGAAAACCTCAACACGGGAAAGGCAGGAGTGGCCTTCATCGGCACTTTCACGAACTCGGCTCCCTCCAGCACGATGATGAACGTCGGAGGCCGGGTCCTCTCCGCCATCGCCTGCTACTACGACTTCGACCTCTCGGGCCACACAGTGAAGGGACACCGGGACTTCGATCCCGGCAACGAATGCCCGGGCACGGCCCTCTACAACCGATTGGGCGGTCTCATCGATAGCGCTGCCGCCATGGACTGCTCCGATGGCGCGTCCAATAATCCCTCGCAAGGCGGAGCTCCAAGTCAAGGTGAAGCTCCTCCACCAGGAAGCACGGATGCGCTCCTCCAGGGAATGGTCCATGTCGCGGGGTACGATGACCGGCCGATTGGTGGAGCCGAGGTCATAGTCGGCGCAAGGACGGCCCTGACCGAGAGCAACGGCTACTTCAGCCTCCTAGTCTCGGCGGGCACGCAAGAGATCAAGGCCTCGGCGCAAGGCTACCAGCCAGGCTCGGTCACTCGCCACGTGTCGAATGACGACAGCACATGGGTGTCGATTGGCCTGGAAGACCAACAAGCCGCGGGCTCGATAGGGAGACTGATGGGCGTCATCTACGAAGCGCCGTCCTCGAGCAATCGCCTCTCCGGCGCCAGCGTAAGACTCTCCAACGGAGAAACCACGGTAACGAACGACAATGGGTTCTTCTCCTTGGACGTGCCGGCAGGCACCTACACGATGACCGTTTCCCTCTCCGGGTATCGAACGGAGACGGCCTCTAGGACCGTGACCGCGGGTTTGGAGAGATGGGGATGCGTTGGCCTTAGCCCCCTGAATGCAAGAGGCGTGTTGCTAGGCGTCGTTCACGAAGAGCCTTTTAGCGCCCATAGAATCGCCGGCGCCACGGTGACATTACCAGATGGCCAAACCGTCACGACAGGGGCGAACGGAGCCTTCGAGTTCGAGGTGGCCCCTGGAACCTACCGCGTCACCGCGAGCAAGGAGGGTTACTCCACCTCCACGGTGATTCGTCAAGTCGAGGATGGCGAAGAATCGCGCGCATCCATTGGCCTATCGGAGATGAGCGACGAGCACGGGGATTTGAAAGGCGTCGTCTTCGTGCAACCGGACATGGCCGAGCGAGTCTCTGGTGCTCGAGTTTGGACCAACACCGGCCAGAGCACATACGCCGACGATAGGGGCATCTATGAGCTCCGAGGCGTACCCGCGGGAGAGGTTTCGATCTATGCCGGCGCCACCGGCTACACCAGTAGCTCCATCGATCGGAACGTGGAGGCAGGCCGGGAGACCTGGGTATCGATTGGTCTTTCCATCCTCGAAGGGGAAGAGGATGAGCACCCGGACGGTATTCGCGCGATAGCTCCCATCGACGGGGAGATCACCGGCCCGAACCCGCAGTTCGAGTGGGAGAACATCACTGCGGAGCAAGGAAACGAGACCGGCTTCAGCTATCGCGTCGTCGTGATAAGCCAGGACGGCCTCGAGAGCCACGAAGGAGCAGTCGAGGGAGCAGTAGAAGGTACGAGCAGTTCCAAGATCGGCCTGTCCTTGGCGGCTGGCTACTGGCAGTGGGCCGTCTATGCCATTAGCGACGAAGGTGAGCTAATCGCATCGAGCGCCATGAACGACTTCGAGGTTCGCTAAAAAGAGAGCACGCCCCAGTCTTGGGTTCTCGCCAAAATGCTTCTCGTCTTCAGGCATCGGGAGCACTCCACTCTCTTCCCCGCGATCAATACGAAGCGTCAGCTCGACTCCATGGCCGTCGTTTCAAAGAGATCGATCCGATGATTAGGGAGTGAACCCGCTTAACCGCAAGGACTCGTTAGAACCGCTCCTCGTCGGAGCCTGCCTCGAGCTTTGCGCAAAAGTTCGAAACCCATTCCTCTAGATAAGTCTCCGGCAGCGCCAGCTCGATCCTGAAGAGAGAGTCACCACGCCCGCCGGGTATTACGCGCGCAAGCTCCAGCAGATCAGCGAACTTTTCGTCGCCGTGGCGGCGCGCCGCCGTTCGCGCTACCGACAGGCCACCAGCGAGCAGG
Source organism: Deltaproteobacteria bacterium (assembly GCA_007128675.1). Taxonomy (GTDB): domain Bacteria; phylum Myxococcota; class Myxococcia; order SLRQ01; family SLRQ01; genus SKWY01. The sequence continues at coordinate 6,718 of SKWY01000406.1, forward strand.
CGAGAAAGATCGGCGGCAGCCTCGGGTGATGTTGCCTCCAGGGCTCCGACGAGACCCACATCTCCGGAAGCCGATAGATTGAACCGAGCGGAGGTCAGAAGCTCTTCGGTCTGGCGTGCCAGATCGGGATCGAGGGAGGCAAGGAGCTCCACCAGCATCTCCTTGGTCAGGGCGCCATACATCTCGCCATAGGTATGCTCCGGGCTCAAAGGCCGGTTCTCGGGGGTCGCTCGTCCCTCCAGGAGATCGATTCTTCGCCTAATCTGCTCCTCATTCTCACCAAAGAGCACGAACTGGTCACGCCACACGGCGACAGGTTCTTGAACGAGTTCATAAATCACTGCGTCGCCATGCCGCTCGGTCACAACAGAGACATCCTTCAGCGCCTCATCCCATGCCCCCCTCGGAAAATGCCCAGAAACGAGCATTCCAGGCAGGCCGCCGTCGACGAAGATGGCCACTCGATCCAAATCCTCGATGAAGTCTATTCCCGTGGCCTCGTGGATCTCGTCAAGCATTTCCCGGAGTGGCCCCTGAACGCAGGAGACAACTCGATTGCCCAGGGGACTATGCCGAAAGGCGCTCACCTCCATGACTACAGCCCCCGAGGAAGCTCCAGCCAACGCGTCCAGAAAGGGATCACGATAGACCGGCTCGGGTTGCTCCAGATCATCGGTCTCTTCTTCTTCCTGGCCGGGCATGGGTGGCAGCGGAGCCATGGGCACCAGGCGCACATTGGCCCGCTCCAGATGCTCATCCGTCATCCGGCGAGGAAACTCGACCCGCGGTGGATCGGGCCGCTCGATCCTTCCATCCCACATGAGAAGCGCACCACCCACGAGTAGGAGCACGGCGCAGACGAGCCAGATGCTTCCACGCACCCTTTTCGCGCTATCCTGCTGATGCTGTCTTTGCGGACTCATTTGGTTTCCGTGAAAAAAAGATGTGGAATTAGAAATCCATGCGCTCGATGCGCCATGCGGCAACGAATGTCATGGAGACTCCGAAAAGAAGCATACCAAGCAGCAGCCGAAGCAGAGCGCCCATGGAAAGGGGCGCCGAAGCTGCGATATCCGCGGAGGCCTGGGCAAGAGTAACGAAACGGGGCATCAGGGCCGTGAAAGCCTCGAAGATGCCTCGCCATATTCCCGGGTTGAACAGGCTCGCAAGGTCTGCCCGGAAGCTCGAGATGATCCCGGCGAGCAGCACGCCGGCCCCCACGGCGGCCGAAAGCGCGGCACTGCGGACAAAGGTAGCGGCTGCGAGCATGGCTCCGTAGATCGCCGAGAATCCGATGCCGGCGAGCACGGCCGAGTAGAGCGGTCCCATCGTCCAGATCCCGCTCTTCACGCCCAACACGACCGTAAACCCCAACGCTCCATAGAGACCGCCGATAATCGCGATCGTCAGCACGCCAAGAAAGGTCCCCGCTATAAGCTCGACCCGTCTTACCGGCAGCGACAAGAGGTGCTCTATTCGGCCAGGGGACAGGAGGCTGGGCGCGAAGTCGGCACAGGCCAGTGTGCCGAACACAATCCCTCCGAAGAAGATCACGTAAGCGCAGGCTCTATACAGCGGACGGAGCACGACATCCACGGCTTGCATGGGTCCACTGATGTCGTCGCCAAATAGCCTGGTGGCAGCGAGGGTTCCTTCGACCACGTCGAGCTGAAGAGAAAGGGCGAGCCCAATGAGAAAGAGCGTAATCGCGCCACCGAGCGCAAGAAACCACCTTCGGCGAGCGGCCTCGTACAACAGATCCAGCGCCACCGCGAAGACGCGCATCATGCTGCCTCCTCACCATCTTGCACCGAGGCCCCGGAAGATTCGAGATCATGATCGCGCCCCTCGATCCCAGGTTCGACGTTTGCGGGACGCTCTTGCTTTCCGCCCCTAACTGAATCGACGACCCGGGCAAGCAGAGACTCCAGATCTCGGCCAACCGGAACCACCTCCACCACGTTGGCTCCCGCCTCATGGAGAGCCGCAAGGCCCGAGTTGAACGTCCCCGCGTCAGTACCCTCGAAGCGCCACCAGGGCCCCTTCTCGTCGAGGGCAAAGCCAACCGTCTTCGCCAGCTGTGCCGGTGGAGGGTCCAGGAATCGCACTCGCCAGCCCTCCAGCGAATCGCAAAGGCTCTCGACCGAACCTTGGCACATCAGACGCCCCCGATGCAGCACGGCGAGATGATCGCTGATCTTCTCGATCTCCGAGAGCATGTGCGAGTTCAAGAAGACCGTAGCCCCCCGCCTCCTTTCCTCCATGAGAATGTTGCGAACCGTGACTCTTCCGAGGGGATCGATTCCGTCGGTGGGCTCATCCAGGACAAGGAGCTCGGGCGAGCCTAGAAGCGCGGCCGCCAAGCCGAGACGCTGGCGCATGCCCTTCGAGAATCCGCCTACTCTCCTACCGGCATCGGCTAGCAGGTCGACGCGGGAGAGCTGCCTGTCGATCTCCTCCTTCGGCCGTTTGAGCCCCTTTATGCGCGCGATGCTGGCTAGAAAAGCAGGAGGAGTCCAGGCGCCGGGGAGGTAGAGGCGTTCCGGAAGGTAACCAATGCGCCTGCGTACCGAGATCTCCTCCGGGCTTCCTCCAAGCACCTTCACATCCCCACTAGTAGGCCGCACCACACCGAGGACGGCCTTGATGAAGGTGGTCTTGCCCGCTCCATTGAGGCCAACGAGCCCAAAGACGAGCCCCGGCGGAACGCGGATGTCGACCTCGTCGAGGGCCCGAATGCTCCTGCCCAGACGAAATACACTTCCACCATAGACCTTCGAGAGGCCGGTTGCTCGAATAGCAAAGCTCACGGGCCTGATGATGCGCAGCTTCCCTGCCCCAAGGCAACTACACAGACGCCGTCAAAGTCCTCGCTAGCGTCGGCTGGAGCATGGGACAAAAATGGTCTGTCGCCAGCGGCTCTCTCCAGCCGCTGGAAAACGAGAGTAGCTGTCGAGGCGAGCGTCTTCGTTTGGAAGACACGGCCGCCCCCTCGTCTATCCGCAGCAACGAATACCCATGTGGGCGCTGCCATACTCCGGAAGACCTGGGTACCGGTAGGATGCCCGCAGAAGCTCTCCTTGGACCTGGCTGCCACCGCCACGACCCACTCGATGCTCCCCCCGTGGCTCATCCACCCACGCACTCCCATCGGCCGGGGCGCCATCATAGGTGTCATGCCAGTCATCCTCCACCCACTCCCAGACATTACCCAGCATATCCAGCGCCCCATAGGGGCTGGCGCCTGCTGGCCGCGACCCTACGGGCCAAGTAGATCCCGTCCCGCAGCCCGGGCCGCCGGCCTCATCTCCTTCGTTGAAGATTGCATGCTCGCACGTGGCGGGCTCGTTGCCCCAGGGATACTTTCGGCCATCGGTTCCCCTTGCCGCCTTCTCCCACTCCGCCTCGGTGCATAGCCGACGGCCAAGCCATAGGCAAAAGTCCCTCGCCTGATACCAATCGACGCAGTTCACCGGATGATCGTCTCGTCCCTGCTCGTCCCAATTGCAGTCTTCCGTCTGGGAGACAGGCTCCGAGCATTCGTCGGCCTCGACGCAAGCCGCGTAGATCTCGACTGTCGCCTCGTACACGTCCACCGAGAACTCCAAGACATCGACCGAGCGGTACGGATGCTCCCTGTCCCAGCATTCGGCATCTACCTCCTCGTTGCAGCCCATCATGAACGCCCCCTCGGGCACGACGACCATTGGAGGAACGCAGATGCCCTCCTCGCAGACATATGGCGAGGCGCAGGTGTCGCTCTGGGAGCAAGGGTGTCCGGGGGCTACTCGATCAGCCTTTGCTCCGCATCCCGCTAGAACCATGACGAGTAGAGCCACGACAAACATGATCTTACTCACTGTTACACTCCACTCTGCCTCGACGAGGCGTTGCTCTTTCCAAAAGAAGCCTTGCGAGAATGGTTATCTCCAATCAGACTCAAACGAAAAGCGGGCGTCCTTGGCACAGAACAAAGACCCTGACATCTTACCCCCGCGATCTGGCCCAGCGTCCGGCAGCCGATTTCCACTGCCCATCCATTTAGGTGGTCGCTGCCTTGGTCTCTAGCTGGCAATCGCCTGCTCGGGAGCGGGCATTTTGCCATCGGTGGACTTGCCCGCGAGGGCATTGTCGACCAAATCCAGCAGCAATTTGCGGCCGGACTCCGAGCGAATGTCGTTGCCATGCACATCGAAACGCACCACGGGGATCCCGTACTTCTCCTTGCAGACCATGGGAAACGACACATAGTAGCCGGACAGACCCGTCAAGAACTCCTCGGGAATAGACTGCTCCTCTTTCCGGCCTCGGAGGCGAATCCTGCGCAACAGATTGGTGGAGGCGGGACCCTCTAGGACGACGACTAGATCGGGCCGATGGAGATCCCGGGTCAACCTCTCGAAGTACTCGAAGTAGAGATCGAGCTCTGGCTGACTCATATGACCCAACCCGTGCAGGTACTTCGCGAAGATCTCGGGATCCTCGTACAGGGTTCGATCCTGTACGCAGCTTTTGGGCACCGTCGCGATGAGTTCGTGATGCTCCACTCGGCGAATCAGAAACTCGAGTTGAAGCGTGAAGGACCAACGCTTCATGTCGGAGTAGTAACGAGCAAGGAAGCGGTTGTCGATCACGGGCTCATCGAAAAGCTCGTAGCCCATGTGCTGGCTGATGATCTTCGCCGCGGTAGTCTTCCCCGTTCCGATGTTGCCGGCCAGGGCCAAAAAGCGCTTGTTCTCACCCATGCGCCGGGACTCTACTCAAGATCGAGCCTAGCCCTCAAGCAGTTTGAGCTCAGCTTTTGCTCGATGGCACTTCGATCACTACTCGCGAGGCGGGAACCTTGCC
>SKWY01000410.1 GCA_007128675.1 Deltaproteobacteria bacterium
AATCTGTCTCTGCAGATGAAGCAGCTGGTCTCGCGCCTCTCGCAGCGTCTCGATGACGAGATCGACGATCCCAATGATGGTGTATGGCAACGATAGCTGCGGGATGAGCTTCAAGAGCCCGCCGACCTTCTCCGCAAGCTCGGGAATGGCGTTGGCGAGCGCCGTCGGATCCGGCGGCGGACCGATGGTGGCTGGAATCGCCTTGATGCAGTTGAAGATCGCCATGACCGTGTCGACGATGTCGAAGAGCGGGGCCAGCGGAGTGAGCGCCGGCTGGATCTCCTGCATCAAGTTGACCGACTCGATCGACACCCCTCCCGGCAGGGTGATCGACATGGGATCGGGAAGGCTCGGGATCTCGACGCAGATGGGCAGTGACACGGTGACTCCTAGAATTAGATTGGCTCTGCAATCGGCCGAACCACTCGGCCGGCGATGGTGACCTGCATCGCCTCGAGGCTGATGGCGCCAACGGCTCTGATGGTGATGGCGGTCGTTCCTTGAAGCGTGATCGAGTTCTCCTCCGCATCGAAGACGAGATGGTCACCGGTCTTCCTGTTGGTGAGCTTGAGCTTCTTCCCGCCATCCGATTCGTCGAGCTCGACCCGGAAGGTCGGTGTCGCGATGACGCGGTTGTCCGGAGGATCCAACTGGGCTTCTTCCGGCACCTCGCTCTCGCCATCGGGGCGGCCCCAATTCGCCGACAAATAGAAGGGTGCGTCCAAATCGCCCTGGTTGAAGAATACCGCTACCTCCGCTCCTTCCTCGGGCACGGCGAAGAAGCCGCGGTCCTTGAAGCCTCCGCCGCTCGTTCCAAGAGGCCACGCCCATGCGCCATGCGGCTCGAGGACTCCAGGGATGCACACGCGTACTCGCCCAAGCCCCTCGGGGTCTCTTCGGTGCGTAACGTAGCCCACGTACATCCCGAGAAGCCGGGTGTCTTGCGCACAGATGTCATCGTCTAGCTGGCTGAATCCCGCGCTCATCTCGTCACGCCTCCTCTAGCCTCCGGATCATCACTGCTCACCGGCTGCCCCTCGCGGCGGTACTCGATCCGGGTCTGACCCGTCTCCGGATCGACCACCTCCACCTGGGTCAGCTCGCCATCGGCTCGCGGGCGGCTCGTGTTCTTCTCGCCCTCCTGCTGCTGCGCGAGCGCCCTGGCTCTTTGGCCCTGACCATCACGAGTGAGCTTGAGCTCCACCGTGTAGCCTGACGAAGAGATCACGTGCTTGGCTTCGGTCACGTAATACTTGCCCGAAAGCAGCGAGGAGATGCCTCGGACCTCCACGATGCTCTTTGCATGCAAGGTTGGATCGCCCACGACTTGCATCGAGAGCTTCACTGTCCCACGCTCCGCACGGCGAAACCTCGCATCCGACTCTCGCTGTGCACGGCCTTCGGTGGATGCCGAGGTCGGGTGGACGCTTGCCGTAGCGTTGCGGGTCTGAAGCGATGTAGCGCCGGTCTCCGGATCTACGACCTCGATGACCTCGGCCAACGTCGCTCGCTCGGATGTCTCGTTGCTCGCCGAGCTCTCGATGGTGGCGCGGCGCACGGGGTCACGGCCTCGAACCGTGACCCTTCCAGCGCGCTTGCCGAGATCCGACTCCACGTTGATGGAGATGACGTCCCCTCGTCCTGGATCCGAGTACCAGGTGAAGACGTGCCGTGGAGCCGCGCTCTGTCTTCGCTCATGGAAATGGAAGCCGCCGTCATCGACGTAGAACTCGAACTCCTCTCTTGCCGCGAGACGCCGCAAGAACCGGGCGTCTGTCTCTCCAGCCTGGTTGATGACGTCGAAGACCTCGCCGGTATCCTCGATGTCGAGCAGCTCTCCCTCGAAGCCATGCTCCTCCGCGAGCTGTCTTGCGACCTGGGAGCGGGTGACGTTCTCGAAACTCCGCGTCTTGGCCTCGCGGTTCATCAATATGGATGTGGCCTCTCCCTCTAGCGTCAGGGTTGAGAAGCCCTTGAGCTTCTTCACTACCACCCGGCGCGGCACGGACATGTTGCCCGGGTACCCCCAGGCCACCTCGAGCACCGCGCCTCCAGCGAGCTCCTCTCGGTCGAACAGGGACAAATCGAAGTTGTCGAGCTGAAGGGAGACCTTGTCGGTCTTCTTCTCTGTGTCCTCGAAGGCGAAGCCGATGAGACGGTCTCCCAGCTCGAGCGGCTCGCCGGATGCAGCGTGCTCGTCAGGAAGCAGTGTGATGCGGACTCCGGGAGCGCTTCTGTCCAGAGCCGGCCTCATCCTCGTGTCCTCCTTCCGACCTCTCCAAGAACGACGTCGGTCAGCACGCGAAGCGAAGGGACGAAGATCCTCCGGCCGACCTCGAGCTCCAGTGTCGGATCCACAATCGGGTCCGGCTGAAAGTCGGCGATAGCCCACCAGAAGCCGCATGCTCGAGGCAGCGGCGCGAAGAAACGGCCGGCGAGACCCCAGAGCGTGTCTCCCTGAACAACCATGTGAACGCGGTTGTCCGAGTGCGCCCGGAACCCATAGGGCTCCCTCTCGGTCAGGTGCAGGATGCCTCTGGCATCGCGCACGCCCAAGGTGAAGCTATGCCTCGAACCTACTTTCGGCGGCATGCTAGGCCTCCTCCCGAAGGTCGCCTGCTGTAACCCGGACATCGAGGATCTCTTCGAAGCCGACCGTTGCCGTGTAGACGAGAATCCTTCCGTCAGTGGCGAGCTGCCGGTACTGGAACTCGACGTCGGTGACGACCGCTTCGACGGTCAGAACGCTTGGCCAGATGACGAGCACCCGAGGCGGCGCGGTACCGGTCACGTCCTCGGTGCCCGCGGGCGGCACGGTCAGGGCCCGCAGGAACGAACGAAACGCGAGGATGTTCACATCCCCCGGCTGCTCCGAAGCGAAGAAGCGGTCCAAGTAGAACTCCACCGATGAAAGCTGTCGGTTCCCCGTGCTCTGGAACTGAAGGACTTGGTGCGAGAGTCCCGGCACCGAGAGGCGGTTCCAGTTCACTCGCACCTTCTCCGTTAGCTGCGTCGGATTGAAGAGGCACTCGATGGACTCGCCCGTCGTCACGTTGACGAGGACGCATC
>SKWY01000205.1 GCA_007128675.1 Deltaproteobacteria bacterium
GAAGGCAACGTAGGTCTGATGCTGGCGGTCAAGAAGTTCGACCCCTACAAAGGGGTCAAGCTCTCCACCTACGCGGCCTGGTGGATCCGCGCCTACATCATCCGCTTCGTCATGGACAACTGGCGACTCGTGAAGCTCGGAACGACACAAACGCAGCGCAAGCTCTTTTTCAATCTGCGCAAGGAGAAACGGAAGCTGGAAGCGATGGGTTTCAATCCCGAGCCGAGGCTCCTCGCAAGCCGGCTCGAGGTGCCCGAGCAAGAGATAGTGGATATGGAGCAGCGGCTGTCCGGTGCCGACGCCTCGCTTCAAGCTCCCGTGGGCTCCGAGGATGGGAATCAGACCCTGGGGGATCGCCTGAAGCTCGAAGGGGAGGGAACGGACGAGGTTTTGGCCGACATAGAGCTTCGCTCCATCTTCCGGGAGAAGCTCGAGCGCTTCGGCGCGGCTATCGAGGATGAGAGAGACAAGGCCATCTTCGAGGAGCGTCTCTTGGCGGAGAGCCCGCTGACGCTCCAGGAGATCGGCAAGCGGTTCGGAGTGAGCCGAGAGCGAGCCCGCCAGATCGAAAAGAAGCTAATCGACAAGCTCAAGGCCTTCATGGAGAAGGAGATCCCCGATTTCGGCGAGCTGGTCGTTCAGGAGCGTGACTAGGCTTCTCTCGTAGCTCGGCCAGCGCCCGGTTTGACCGGGGACTTCGATTGGGTGTTTGATCTTCGTCTCCATTGCGTTTGGCTTCACCAGCAGCATCACAACCCAAGGATTGAAGAATGAGCCAGTCATTGAGATGGCCAGAGAAGGCATGTGACCTACGAAAGACGTTGCAGACGGACCGGCCCCGCCCTCGAGGCGACGGGAGCGTCTCATCGAGAGGCCTTCCAGAAGGCATGTCGGTGACTCCGGGCCGAGCCTCGGCGAGCGCGGCCGGTTGGCTTCTAATCTTCGTCCCCCTCTTCCTACTCGCATGCCCGGACGAAGAAGAGCTACCAACCTTCTTCTGCGATGACATCGAGTGCGGAAGCAACGCATCCTGCGACGAAGAACTCGAGCTCTGTGTCTGTCATGCCGGCTACGAGATGGTAGACGGGCAATGCCTGAACACCAAGACCGTTGCCTGCCGAGATGAGGCACCCTCGAATGCCACATCAGTGGAAGAAGACGTGGAGATTGTATGGTCCGAGGCCGATGGATGGGCCGAGCCTCCAGCCTGCGAGTGGAGCTGTGACAGTGACTTCGATCAGGTGGAAGACGCCTGCCTCGACGTCCGTCTCGTGGAGTGCAACGATGCAGCTCCCGAAAACGCCTCATCCAACGTGGAAGAGGTCGAGATTACCTTCTCCGATGCCGGCGGCTGGACGGATCCCCGCGACTGCGATTGGAGCTGCGATGAAGGCTTTGGCGAGCATGAAGGCGCCTGTGTCTCGAGTCGAATGGTTCCTTGCCGAGATGTGGCACCGGCAAACGCAACCTCCGATGTGCATGACGTGTCCATCGAATGGGACGAGGACAACGGTGTGTGGATGGAGCCGGCATCGTGTCCCTGGTTCTGTGACGCCGGTTACGGGGAGCATGAAGGTCAGTGTCTGGAGAGCGTCGAGGTGACGTGCCTGGACGCTCCGCCAGCGAACGCACAAACGACGGACGACTCCATCCTGGTAACAATCGAGTGGGACGGCGAGTCGTGGGCCGATCCCGAGCCATGTCCCTGGGAGTGCGCTATCGGGTATCACGAGGAGGACGGCATCTGCCTCGAAAATGTTCCCATAGACTTCTGCATGATCGAGCACCCCCACGAGGTCGGCACCACAATCAACACCCCGACCGAATTCTTCGGCAGGGTTCGCGATGAAGACGCCTTGACTGGTGAAAATGAACCGCTTGCGGGAATAACGGCGAAATGGTGCTTCGGGCCGGCGCTTCTGACCATCCCCGTGGACCTGGAGGAGCTCGAGTGCATGCCCGCCGAGTTCAACGGGCCGAACGAAGGCTGCGACGAGTATATGATCGAGCACTCTTTCGATTCACCAGGCGAGTTCGAGTACGTCTTCGCCTTCTCGGGCGACGGCGGCCTTAGCTGGACATCCTGCTTCGTGACCGAGTCCGGCTCACCCAGAGAGGGAGAACCGGGCTTGGCCGTGATCGTCCACGATGATGAATGACGGCCCACATCTAGCGGTATTGCGGCGGACACCATAAGCTTGGGTCAATGAGAGCCTCCACCCTAGAGTCTTGGACGAAGGGCCTCCTTGTCTCGACGATCGCGATCGGTCTCCTTCTGTCATCCGCCTGTGCTCGAGACAGATCGCCGGCGATCCGTTTCACGCCCGGAGAGTGTCCGGAAGGCACTATCTCACGGGAGCTGAACATGGAGGATGGAACCCGCCGTCAGTGGTGCGAGCGCCCCGGAAATGGCGAGGAGCCGGTAAAGCACGGGCCGTTCCAAAGCTGGCATCCCAACGGGCAGATTGCCAGTCAGAGCAGCTACGTGGACGGTCTCCAGCATGGACCGATGACGCTATGGTTCGAATGTGGCCAAAAGAGCCAAGAAGGCGAATTCAAGCAAGGCCTGGCACACGGGCGATGGAAGGCCTGGCTAGAGGACGGCACCCGCATTTACATCATGGATTTCAGGCACGGGGAGATCGTCTGCGGGGAGGATCCTCTTCAACCGAGGTGCCGGTAGGAGAGGCCGAGACCACACGAACCTGAAGGCGTCATCCGGCCCCTCTAGTCAAGAACTTGGCGTATCTTCGCCGTGACTCCGCGTCATCGTCCTCCTTCGCCCGCTTTGCGGCGAGCTCCAACCGACGATTGCGTGCTTCCTCGATAGAAGGAAGAAGAACCTGGACGCCGACCCCCGCGCCAAAAAGCACCATGAGCAATACGAGCCCAGAAGTGGAGCCCGCCAAACCGTCTACCAGGGCAAGCCTGCCGTACCCAATCGCTAGCACCCCCGTCAGGATCATGATGGACCCCGTAAGCGCGGATATGACCACCGCCGCCGCGGACATGACCCAAAGTGCCAACAGACCTCCCACGAGAAGGCCCAACAGGGCCGCTATCAAGTA
>SKWY01000287.1 GCA_007128675.1 Deltaproteobacteria bacterium
GCTTCATCCACCATTCTGACGTTGTTGGTGCGCTGCTCCGCGGTGAGTCCCGTCTCCTCGAGCCTCCTATGCACTAGGTTGTAGAGCCGTTCCGCTTCCTCCTTGCTTCGCAGGAACTCCGCATACTGCACCTCCTTGCGGTTGACCTCATGGGCCCTGACCGTCTCCTCCCGAATGAGAAGCTCGATGCGCCTCTCCGCGTCCCGAACCTCGATATACTCGTTCTCGATCGAGGCCACTATCTTTTCGATTTCCTCGTTCAATAGTGTACGAGCCGACTCCAGAGCTTCTCTTGCCTGTGTGAGATTGGGGTGTCGCTCGAGATAGCGCTCGCGCATCGCCGCATACTCATGCACCTTGCGAAAGTACTCCTGCTTGAGCCTCTCCACGAGAACGCTCCTCGAGACATCGGCGAGGCTGTCGAAGGCCGGCGCGCTTTCGTTCGCAGCGGCCTCGCGCAAGGTCTTGATCCGCTCGACACGAGTCTCGAGCTGGACGCGCCTGATGCGAAGCTCCGTGAGGGTGGCGTTCAGATCCTGGAGACGCTGCGAGATGATGTTTTGACGATCCTCCAATGAGGTGGACAGCATGTCGTTGTCACGCCTGAACTCGTATAGCGCCAACTCGCTCGCCTCTAGTCGGGGCCGAAGATCGCGCATCTGCTCATCGAGCCATTCGATGGCGTCCGCCGCCCCCATCGCCCTCCGAACTAGGTTGAGGTCTATGTAGGCGCTCGCCAACTCCGTCGACAAGAGAGCGGCTCTTCGTGGATCCACATCGGAGACGGCAACCCAGACCATTCGCGAGTCTCGAACAGGCTCGACACTAATCATGGATTGCAGGTGCTTCACCGGATCGATCTTATCGAGAAGAGTGCGTTGCAACTCCGGGTCCTCGATGTCCGCCAAACCCAAGAAGTCGAGATCCTGGTCCAGCCCGAGCTTCTCGACGACTACCCTGCTTACCTGTCGGCTTTGGATGACCCTTATCTCCGTCTCGTAGAACTCCTTGGTCTGCCAGTAACCGCCCGCTCCTATATCCACGACCTCGGAGACATCCTGGAGAACCCGAGGAGCTCGCGGATCGATGATGATCGATGTGCCAGCCTTGTAGATTCTCGGCTGTCGCATGGTCCAAACCGCGCCCACGGCTATGATGATGGCCGTTATCGCGAATATGCCGAGCCACCGTTTCCGGAGCACCTCTAGATAGGTGCGCAGATCGATGGTGTCGTCGACAAACTCGACGGATGTAGGAACAGACCGTGCAGGCGGCATGTCTTGTGTCTTGGGTGCGGCCATATCTATTCGACCCGAATGGCTTGTAGTCCACAACCGGGCAGGGCTCAATACGAGACCGAAAAACGTAATGAGGGACGGGACAATAGCACGGACATGCCGCTCCGTGTGACCTTCGCCGGAGGCAAGTGCGGCAGGTTTGATGAGCGAGGTTTTATGAAGCTCCAAGAAATCGGGCAAACTACCCGCCGCTGCCCGCCATATCTTTGACGAATCGCGGGAGCGAAGCTCGCGGCACCCATAGAGAAGGCGTCGTTCCCATCGGCAATCAGGCCCAGGGGCAGGCACGGTATGGGACCCACCGAGATCATCCCGCAAGCTCTGGGGGACAAGCAAACCGTGGATAGTCAACCGAGCCGGGTAATGAGATCCAAGACCGGCCTGGCATCATTCATCACGTAAAAATGGACACATGGAACCTGCCGGTCCAAGAGTTCCTGCGTCTGTCGCAACGACCAACGCCGACCGATCTCGGGCGCGTGCCGAGGGCTTTCCTGGATTTCGTCCGCCAGGGCTTCGGGGATGCTCACATGAAAGTGAGCTGGAATCGTCGTGAGCTGTCGGACACTGTCGATGAGCTTCAGACCAGGGATGATCGGAACCGTGATGCCGACCTCACGGCATCGTTTCTCGAACTCGAAGAAGACGGCGTTGTCGAAGAAGAGCTGGGTAACGATGTAATCGGCTCCAGCGTCGACCTTTTCCTTGAGCCGCATGATATCCGTCTTCAAGTTGGGGGCCTCGAAATGCTTCTCCGGGTAGCCGGCTACCCCTACGCACATCTCGATGGGCTCGCTGTTGTCGATCTCATCGAGGTATCGGCCTCTTCGAAGCTCGGCCAGCTGGGCGACAAGCTCGGCAGCCGCACGATTCCGAGTGCGGTGGGAGTCCATGCGAGCGACGTAGTTCGGGACATCACCCCTAATCGCCAGAACATTGTGGATACCTAGGAAGTTCAGCTCGATGACGGCATCCTCGGTCTCCTCACGGGAGAACCCCGAGCAGAGAAGATGAGGTACGGTGTCGATTCCCCAGCGGTTTTGGATGATGCCGCAAATGGAGAGTGTGCCCGGACGCTTCTTACGAATCCTGCGGCGAATGGTGCCGTCGGGAAGCTCCTCGTAGGAGGCCTCGGCGGCGTGACTCGTGACATCGATGAAGGGTGGCTCGTAAGGAGCCACCTGCTCCACAATCCCAATAATGTCGCGGACGCTGCCTCCGCGCCTCGGCGGTATGATCTCGAAGCTGAAAGGCGTTCGTCTTGCTCGTTCGAGATGCTCTGTTACTTTCATGGTGCTTTCCAAGGGTTGATTCGAGAGATCTCATTCATCTCGAGTTAGGCCTTCTCTTTCGGATCGTAGGCCAGGCTCGAGGAGAGCCAGCGTTCCGCGGTCGCGGTCGTCCATCCTTTTCGGCCCGCATAATCCATGAGCTGATCACGCCCGATGCGGCCGAGGCCGAAGTATCGTGAATCGGGATGACTGAAGTACCAACCGGTGACCGATGGGCTCGGAATCACCATGAAGCTCTCACTAAGCTCGAAACCCAGCCTTTCACGCAAACCCAGCAGCTCGATGATGGTGCCCCTTTCGGTATGATCGGGGCAGGCAAAGTGGCCCGGCGAAGCCCGAATTCCCCCATATGCGCGGCCATGAGGCGTCGCGGTCCCATATTCGCCCCGGCCCTTCCTCGCCCCATGGTGTTGGCTGCCATGTTCCTCGGCCTGCTCCGTCCCTGGATCCCTTCGAGGGGCGGGCTCATATCCCCAC
>SKWY01000134.1 GCA_007128675.1 Deltaproteobacteria bacterium
AGAGTTCAACCGCCTAATGATCCCAAGCGTCTGTTTTCCGGAAAAAGGCCTTGGAAGAACTAGATGAATTCCCTGAAAGACCCCCCCCTTCGCGAGGAAAAAGAAGAAGCACTTTTGAAGGCCCTGGAAGGCTCGATAACCTTCGGGCTCCTACCGAGGGGCGAGAAGCTCTTGGTAGCTGTATCGGGAGGAGCGGACTCGGTGGGGATGATTCACGCCCTTGCTCGCCTGGCGGACCCCATGATGCTGGGAGAGCTGGTGGTAGCCCATGTGGATCATGGACTTCGAAGAGACAGCTTCGAGGACGCCCTCGCGGTCGAGAGTCTGGCAACGAGACTCGAGCTTGGCTTCAAGACGGCCCGCGTCGTCGTTGAGGGCGGGGGGGGCCTGCAGGCGGCGGCTCGACGAGCCCGCTACAAGGCTCTGGAGGACATGCGGTTAGCGGAGGGGGCAGCTGCCATACTCACCGCCCATACGGCGGATGATCAGGCCGAGACACTAATTCTTCGGATGGCTCGCGGCACCTCGGTCTCCGGTCTTGCCGGGATAAGGCCTCGCGCCGGCGTTCTCATACGCCCCCTTCTCGGTGTAACGCGCCAGATCCTCGCGGACTACTGTGCCCGCTGGAATTTGCCAGTGAAGTCCGATCCGGGAAACTTCGACCCTCGGTTCCGAAGAGCCCGTGTGCGCCATGAAGTCCTCCCGCTCGTCGAGTCTCGTCTTGGCCCAGGCGTTCGCGAAGCTCTTTGCCGACTGGCCAGGGTGGCCTCCGAGGAGAGCCGCTTCATGGATGGCCTGGCTCGCAAGCTCGAGGCACGAGCCAAAGTCGAGCCATGGGGTTGTTTGAAGGCTGATCTTTTGGTTGCCGCCGACGATGCCGTGCTGCGCAGAGCGCTGGTGGGGCTGTGGTATCGGGCAGCAGAGGTCGAGCCCGGCCCCGGAATCACTCCACCTCCCATCGCGGGAAATCAGATCGAGCGGCTCCTTGGAATGCTACGGAGTGGGGGGGCGTGGCAATGCGAGCTGCCTGGAGGCGTGCTGGCCGTTCTTTCTCAAGGTAGGCTGTTGATTGGGAAGCCGCCATGGCCTCGTCAGTCTCCGGTATTGCTGGGTGCTCCTGGGACTTATGATTTGAGCGCCGCCGACCTTGCTCTAGAGGCTCGGCTCGTTTCCGACCCTCCCGCACCCAACACGAAGCGGAGGTTCCTGCTGCCGTGGCCCAGCCGTGGCAACGTCGTGGTGCGGGGATGGATGAAGGGTGACGCATTCTCCGACGGTCGAAAGTTGTCGGATGTCCTACAAAGAGCGCGGGTGCCCAGGCCACTTCGAGGGACCGTCCCCGTTCTTCTCGTGGATGGCGAGGTGCGCTGGGCTCTTGGGCTGCGTTCTGTCCCGATCGAGTCTCCGGGCCCTTTTCTCGAGCTAGTGATAAGGTCGAGGGAAGGTACGATGGGAACGAGCAGTTGAACCAAACCAGGAGGAGGGGCCGTATTGAACCCCTTGGATTGCGCATGCTAGAAGAATCTCTAACTCGCAGCATCGCCTCCAGGCATGGAGGATTTCGAGGGCCGAACTCGTGAAGCAGTCGCACAAGACCATTCTTCTCTGGGCACTGCTCATAGTGATGTTTGTCTCGTTCTATCAGCTGTTGTCTCAGCCGACGCACGAGATGATCGAGATCGACTTCACGGCCTTCATCTCCGAGGTGGAGTCGGGCGCGGTGGAGGAGATCACCATCAAGGGCACGGAGTATCGCGGACACTTCCGCGATGGTCAGGACTTCAAGACGATCGGACCTTCGCCGGTTGACGCGGAGCTTCGAGAGCTGATGCTCGAGCGAGGAGTAGTGTTTCGCTTCGAGAATCCAGAGCAAGGATCGCTGTTTCTGACCATATTCGTTCAGTGGCTGCCTCTGCTCTTCATCATCGTTCTCTTTGTCTTCTTGATGCGTCACCTTCAAGGGGGCGGAGGCAAGGCGATGAGCTTCGGTAAGAGCAAGGCTAGGCTTCTTACCGAGAACACCAACAGAGTGACCTTTTCCGACGTTTCCGGCATTGAAGAGGCCAAGGAGGAGTTGGAGGAGATTGTCTCCTTCCTCAAGGATCCAAAGCGTTTCACCCGCCTCGGGGGACGCATTCCCAAGGGTGTCCTCATGATGGGGCCGCCTGGCACGGGAAAAACCCTTCTCGCTCGGGCAATCGCCGGAGAGGCGGGGGTTCCCTTCTTCTCCATCTCGGGTTCCGACTTCGTCGAGATGTTCGTTGGCGTGGGGGCCAGTCGAGTTCGGGATCTATTCGAGCAGGGCAAGAAGAATGCTCCATGCATCATCTTCATAGACGAGATCGATGCCGTCGGACGCCACAGGGGAGCCGGCCTGGGTGGCGGGCACGATGAAAGAGAGCAAACGCTGAACCAGCTGTTGGTGGAGATGGACGGCTTCGAGGCGAACGAGGGAGTGATCTTGATTGCCGCGACCAACCGTCCCGACGTTCTGGATCCAGCGTTGCTAAGGCCCGGGCGATTCGATCGTAGAATCGTTGTCCCCCGGCCCGATCTTCGCGGACGAGTCGGCATACTGGAGGTTCATACAGGTAAGGTCCCCTTGGCCGAGGACATAGACCTCGAGGTTCTTGCCCGAGGAACTCCTGGGTTCTCGGGTGCTGATCTCGAAAACCTGGTGAACGAGGCCGCTTTGATGGCGGCTCGCGCCAATCGCGATACCGTTGCAATGAAGGATTTCGAGTGGGCCAAGGATAAGGTGCTCATGGGCACCGAGCGTCGCTCGATGATTCTATCGGACCTCGAGAAGCGAACGACCGCCATCCACGAGGCTGGGCACGTGGTGGTGGCAAAGCTTCTTCCCGAAACCGATCCGGTCCACAAGGTGAGCATTATCCCGAGAGGCAGAGCCTTGGGTGTGACCATGCAGCTGCCAACGGAGGACAGACACAACCTCAGTCGAGATTATGTGTTGAACACAATCTCGGTGATGATGGGGGGACGCATCGCCGAGGATCTGCTCCTTGGGCAGCTCACCACCGGAGCAAGCAATGATATCGAGAGAGCGACCGATCTTGCTCGAAAGATGGTGACCGAGTGGGGGATGAGCGAGAGATTGGGCCCCCTTTCGTTTGGCACGAAGGATGGCGAGGTCTTTCTCGGCAGGGAGATGACGAGATCGACCACCTACTCGGAACAAACGGCGATCGAGATCGATGGAGAGGTGAGCCGGATTGTGCGAGAGCGCTACGAGCTGGCAAAGAGATTGCTCGAGGAAAACCGCGAGACGCTGCTCCGGGTAGCCGAATCCCTGATCGAGCGAGAGACGCTCTCTGGCGAGGAGATTGATCTCGTAATGGCCGGAGGGACGCTTTCCTCGAGCGAGGATGAGGATGACGACGATCCAAAGGCATTGGATGAGCGAAAGAAGAGCAAGCTTTTAGGTTCCCTCGTAGGCGGATTGAAGGGCTCCGGTCAGGATGATGTGCCCGAGCCCGAGAAGGCGTGAGATCCTCATGGCGCTAGATGCCTGCTCGCGCGGTAGGAGCCCCACGCCTACTAGGTGGCTGATCGGCCAGGGCCGACAGCTTCTTCTCGACCGAACCTGCGTGATGGGAATACTGAATGTCACGCCGGATTCCTTTTCCGACGGTGGCGCCTTCCTGGACGAGGGCAGGGCTCTTGCCCGCGCCGAGGAGATGATCGACTCGGGCGCAGGAGTAATCGATGTCGGTGGCGAGTCGACTCGGCCCGGTGCCCCCGAGGTGACTCTAGAAGAGGAGATGCGCCGTGTGATTCCCGTCGTGCAGGCCATCTCTCGCCGCATGAGGATCCCCATATCCGTGGATACCACCAAGGCGGCTGTTGCCGAGGCGGCCTTGGATGCTGGGGCCGCCGTGGTGAACGATGTCTCCGGCTTGTCCTTTGATCCCGATATGCCGGACACGGTCGCCCGTCACGGAGCCGGTGTGGTGGTCATGCATATTCGGGGGACTCCGAAGACAATGCAGTCTCATGTCGACTACACTAACCTGATTGGGGACATCTCATCCGAGCTGGCGTCTCGGCTGGATAGTGCCGTCCGGATGGGAATCGAGGCCGAGCGCGTGGTCTTGGACCCAGGGATTGGCTTTGCCAAGACAGCCGAGCAGAGCCTGTTGCTCCTACAGCGACTCTCACGGCTGGAGGAGCTTGGAAGGCCCATCTTGATTGGGCCGTCTCGAAAGTCTTTCATCGGGGCAGTGACCGGTGCCGTCGTAGGCGATCGTGTCCCAGGCACCATAGCGGCAGTCGTCGCGGCCGTGCTCGCCGGAGCAAGGATAGTAAGAGTCCATGATGTAAGGGAGACTGTACAGGCCGTGTCGATAGCGGACGCTATTCGCCTTGCGGGAAATGCGTCCGAACACCCCCATTGAACACCGCGGGCTCTATCGGCCAAGAAAGTCACGACCAAGACGGGTGCCGACATGCGAAGCGTTGAAACCCTCCGCTATTGCATCCGTTTCTCTCCATTCCATGTCGTTCTCCCTCCTTGTCCTCCCGAGCCGAACCTCGAGTTTCTCCCCCGAGGCTCCGTCGGCGAGACCCATTCAACGGCCCGCCACCACGCCATTTGCTCCGATCTGTAAGAGACTTCGCCTATAAGGCCTGACTGAACACTGTCTCGATCCTTTACCCGCGGCCACTTTCTTCATAGTTTCCCATTGGGAGCTGTGGGGCACGCTGCTCGATTACTCCCATTTCGCTCATTGGACTCATTTGGAGGAAAGACGGTGACCGACAACAGCAAACCGAAAGTAGTCAGAAAACTCTTCGGCACCGATGGGCTGCGAGGTAAGGCCAACGTCTACCCAATGACAACCGAGGTGGCGATGGCCCTTGGCGCCGCAATCGCCCACCATGTGCGCAATGGCAAGCATCGCCACCGCGTCGTCATCGGAAAGGATACGCGGGTGTCCGGCTACATGCTCGAGCAGGCACTTGCTGCTGGGATCTGCTCGATGGGCGTGGACGTGATGCTCTCGGGTCCCTTACCCACCCCTGCCATTGCGTTTCTCACCCACTCCATGCGTGCGGACGCGGGAGCGGTGATAAGCGCCTCCCACAACCCTTACCAAGACAACGGAATCAAGTTCTTCGCCCGTGACGGGTTCAAGCTGCCCGATGAGGTCGAGGCTCGACTAGAGTCCTATGTCTTCGAACGGGATGCCGATGGGAGCGGTGAATCCAAGCCCACCGCGGACAGAGTGGGCAAGGCGTTTCGCATTGACGATGCTGTTGGGCGCTACGTCGTGCAGCTGAAGAACCGCTTCCCGGCTGATCTCAATCTAGATGGCGTTACAATCGTCGTGGACTGTGCTCACGGCGCGGCCTACAAGACCGCACCCGCAGTCTTCGAGGAGCTTGGAGCCAAGGTCATTCGACTTGGCGACCAGCCGGATGGTCGGAACATCAATCGCGCCTCGGGAGCTCTTTTTCCCGAGCGAATGGCCTCGACTGTCCGCAAGAAGGGAGCTGATCTCGGAATAGCGCTGGACGGCGACGCCGATCGTCTCGTCCTTGCCGACGAGACGGGATCCGTATGCCACGGCGATGCCGTGATGGCGGCGCTGGCGACTTGGCTGATCGCCGAAGACATGCTGCCTCACCGAACCATGGTCGCAACCGTCATGAGCAACCTGGGTCTCGAGCGCAGCCTCGAGAGGGTCGGAGGCAAGGTCGTGCGTACTCAGGTAGGCGACCGCTACGTGGTGGAAGCCATGCGAAAGGGAGGATTCTCCTTCGGTGGGGAGCAGTCGGGCCATCTGATCTTTCTTGACCATGCTACGACGGGGGATGGAACCCTGGCCGCTCTCATGACGCTAGCGATGTCGCTTCGCAAACAGCGCCCCCTGTCGGAATTGGTGGCCGGCATGGAGCCGTTTCCGCAGGCTCAGATCAATGTGAAGGTCGAGCGAAAGCCACCACTCGAGGATCTTCCAGCGCTGCAACAAGCGATCAAGGCGGTCGAGAAACGTTTTGGCGGCGAAGGCAGAGTGCTGGTGCGTTACTCGGGTACGGAGCCGAAGGCGCGAGTTCTGGTCGAAGGCCCCGAGGCAAGGCTGACGGAGGAAGCGGCCTCCGAGATCGCCGAAGTGCTGACTGCCGCGGTGTCGGGGCAGTCATCGCGGGCGCCTTCCGCCAAGGCAGGCTGAGCCCGGTGACTGTCGAGCACTAGCGACCTATCAGGATACGTCCGAGAAACCAGACGAGCCAGCCAGCACCGCCGAGACGGCCGCGTATTGTGGAATGCTCCATTGAGGGCGTGCTGTACAGCGGCATGCTGGCAACCGCGACGTTGGCGGCCTTGTTCGACGTCTGCGCCCTGGCGTCGTTGGCTTCATGGAGAGGAGGGGGCGGACCAGCCGGCGTCTGTGCTGCCCATGCACGGATTCGCTGCAGCTCTCCTCCATCCAGCCAGACGCCATGCTCGCTACAGGAATCCAGGATAATCCCAGACCGAGACTCCCAGTTCCTTCGATCCATCGTCTTATTGCAGTGAGGGCACCTGATGTATACGAGGTTCAATCTGCTCGAGCCCTCCGAATCATTTTGCATCTTGGGGCTGGCCGCCTTCGACGGTTCGAAGGAACTTGTCTGCGACTGCTCCCGCGAGGCTCTCACCATCAGCTCGATCTCGCCAGCATCGTACCAGCTGCCTTCGCACGCCGGACACACGTCTATATGTACTTTTCTGTACTCGACCTCAAAAAGCTGCGTATCCTGGCTGCAACGTGGGCAATGAAGTGACTTCTTCCGAGCGGGAAGCCCCAGGCCAGCGAAGCGCACGGAGCCTTTGCAGTAAGGGCACAGGCGATCCGAAGGCTCGAAAATGCCCCCACACGCTTGGCACTTGACGCGGTCATCGGTCATCAGGTCACCCTGTAGAGCCTCCGACCCTGTTTGTCGCGGCCCGATTTGATTCGACCTTCTTCAATGAGGTCCCTTAGTAGAGCCTCGGCCTCGTCTTCGGAAAGGTTGGACGATAGCGCCACTCTTCCAATCGTAACCCATTTCTCGGCATTGAGCACCGTGCGGTATACGGCCTCCTTGGCGCTAACCCCCCGTCCGGATCCCGCCGCCATGACCGTCGCCAGTTCCTTCTCATCCTGTGGCAGCTCCAGCTCTTTGACCTGCGTCTTGTACACCATCAGCAGGACCACGAAGACGACCCCAAACACGAAGACAAGCGTGCCGATCGCTCGACCCCTGGAAAGAAAATCAACATCCGGGCGGTCATCATGCGAGACATGCTTCCTGAGTTCTGGAGGTGGGGGGCCTTTTCGAGGCCGATCGGGAGCCCCGGTTTCCGTCGAAGGCATGGCCGAGGCCATAAGCGCTGGTCCGGCTAGAGCGAGAAGTATGAGTACGCAAAAAGCGCGAACGAGCCTGAGCATCGCGGTGGATGATACCGGCCTGGCTCGCGCCCGGTCAACAACGGTTGAGGACAATGCTTGAGAAGGGGCTGCCCCCTCCATCGCATTCGAGGAGAAGGAGCAAACGACCGAATCACCCCCGCTTCTCTCGACGGTCGGCCCGCGATACGAATGAAAAGTTCCATGAGTGCGCTCTGGATGATCCTTTGCTAGTCTCATGCGCGTGATCAATTGTCCTCTTTGTCATAACCGCCAAGAACGAGGCACGGAATGTGATGTCTGTGGCCGCCCGTTCCCGGAGGATCTCGTTCGAGAATCGGGGCATGAGGATATGCCGGTCGAACCGATCCCCGGCCTCGAGACTACGAGGGTCTCTGCTTCCAGCTCAAAGTCCACGAGGCCGGTCGAGGTCAATGCGCCCTGTAACTGGTGCGGTCATCGGCAGAAGCAGGGGCGGGTATGCGAACGTTGCGGCATGCAGCGACATCGAGGAGCAAAGGCCACCGCCGAAGAGCCGGATGAAGAAGGAGACGAACCGCTCTTGCTCTGCGGCGAATGCGGGTTCAAGACCCTGCCTCCAAGGTGTATCAACTGTGGCAGCGGGGTGAAGCAGCCCGATTAGGTTTTCACCCCGGAGGCGGGCGTGCCTAGTCAGCCGGCATGAACCCCGGCATGGCCGCGCAACCTGCGGGTGCACAGGGTGAGCCGCTCAGCGCGATCTGCGGGTCGGTGTCGGGGTGCTCGTGCTCGTTCCGGTCTGCCCGGGCTCACTCGTGGTCGTGCTCGGGGAAGGCCTCCTGGTTGGAGAGCCATCGGGACTGGAGGTTCTAGTGTCGGTTGGCCGCGTATCGCTTTTGGTGGCAGTCGTGGAGTCGGCTGTGCCGAGCAATGCCAGGAGCCTTTGGTGGTCTTCCCGGCCATCGCGAGAAGGAACCGATGAGTGGCCCTTGATGGCCTCGCGCACGTGTACAATCCGATCCTCCGGCATAGGATGAGTAGACACCCAACCGAGCGCACGCCGGCTTCCAGCCTCTCGGTCGCCACCCAACCGCTCGAAGAAGTCGATGAGGCCGCTGGGGTTCCATCCCGCGGCTACGGCGTAGCGAACCGCGGTAACATCGGCGTCTACCTCTTGCTCTCTACTGAACTTGAGCAGATAGCCAGTGCCGAGGACAGTCCCAACCATCTGGGTGAGAGTGCTGGAGTCCTCGCCCAAAGCAACAGCCGTCAGAGCCTGTAGACCATATGCCGTTGCCAAACGTTCAGCTATGTGGCGCCGGGTGACATGAGCCACCTCGTGAGCGAGAACGCCAACAACCTCCGCCTCGCTCTCGGCAGCCAAGAGAAGGCCTGAATAGATGTATATAAAGCCTCCTGGCAAAGCGAAGGCGTTGATTGTATCAGGCTCGTCGACTACCTTGAATGTGAACGGCATGCTGCGGTGTCGCTCCTTGCCCGCGCCTTCCACGACTTGGCGTCCGAGTGTGGAGATGTACTGCTGGACCTCCTGGTTCGGGTGCAAGGTGAGTTCTTTCTCCATCTCGGAGGAGAGTTCCTTGCCAAGCTTGATTTCCTGATCGATGGGAAGAATGACTCCCGCGGCCTCACGGCGCAAAACGGCGCAGCCGGCCAGAGCCGACGCCCCAAAGACGCAGATCAAAGCCAGGGCCAGCCAACCCCGGGTGTTACAGGGGGACGTCAAACGAGAGGAGCGACCATGGGTTGCTGCCAGCTTGGGAATCGGCCAAGTCTTGATAATGAAGCCGGCAACTGGAGCCAAAACGGTTTCTGAAGAGAGTTTGCTATTCATGGCATGGCCTCGCTGTTTGTTGGCGGCATCAAGATTATGCCCGCGTTCTCTTCCAGCAAAGCAAAAAGCAACGCCGTGAAGAAGAACACTGCCAGGGGTGCGGTGGAGCTCGGCTCGCGGTAGCATTGCTCCGATCATGAGTGAACCTCGAGAGAGAGAACGATGCGATGCGACGCAAGGAAGGCTCATCGCGCTGGAAGGCATAGATGGAGCTGGAACTACGACGCAAGCCAGGCGCCTTGTCGACCGACTCATTGCGGCCAAGGAGCGTGCCATTCTTACCCGTGAGCCTTCCGATGGCCCCATTGGTCTGTTGATAAGGCAGGTCCTGACCGGCCGGGTCGTGACGCGGACAGGAAACGGAGAAACGGCGCCATTCGATAGTGCGTCGGTGGCACTGCTCTTCGCCGCCGATCGCCTGGATCACATCCATGCCGAGATCGAGCCGGCTCTAGAGCGTGGTGTGCACGTCGTGAGCGATCGCTACGTTCTCTCTTCCTTGGCGTACCAGTCACTGGACAACGAGATCGAGTGGGTTCGCTCCATAAACTCGCGGGCGAGATATCCCGATCTCACCCTGCTTCTCGATGTGACAGCGGAGGAGGCGCTTTCTCGACGGGCTGCGACTCGTACCCTTGAAGAGCGCTTCGAGCAAATGGAGATGCAGCGCCGGGTTGCAGGCGCTTACACGGAGCTCGCGAACGAGGACTCGTCGCGTGGAAGAGTCTTGACGGTTGACGGCATGGCAAGCGTTGATGAGGTAGAGGAAGAGCTGTGGAAGGCCGTATCCGAGCTTCTCATCGACAGCCCCTAAGGCATCCGGTTCCAAGGGCAAAGAGGTCCCAGGGTGTTTGCCCGGTTCACTCGAGGGGATAACTCGGATTGTCCCAGCTAGCTGTGCCGGGCTACCATCGCCATCCAAGACTCGAGGAGCCCAATGATCGATTTTGCTCGTTTCGAGGATCTGCTGATAGTTCGCAAGATCCGGGAAAAGATTCGCAAGTGGTGGGACATCGAGCTCTCGTATGCGGACGAGAGCGGATATGTGCTGGATCACGCCAAAGGGAAGGTCATACCCCCCCATAATGCTTTTTGCCGTGCTTCCCTGGAGACTCCGGCTACCTTCAAGCTCTGCAACCGCGCCGTGGAGGAGGGCATCGCTACGCTTCGAGACGATAAGAAGGTTCGCGCGCACGTCTTTCGAAGCTGCCATCTCGGCTTCCCATTCGTTCTAGTCCCCGTCAGGGATGATTCGGGAGCTTTTCACGGGGCAATCTTCGCTGGCGGCTTTCTGATCGAAGGCGAGGTGGAACAGCGTCGAGAGAAGATCCTAGAGGCCTCGCGTGCTCAAGACCTTCGGATTCACGATCCCGATGCTGCCTACAATCGCATCCCCATAATCAGTAGGCGCGATCTGGACTACTTCTGCGATCTCTTGGAGACGACCGTGGAAGAGATGCTCGAGTTCGGAAAGGTGGTCCACGACAAGGAGGAGCGAATCCGCGAGCTATCTGGTGAACTGTCGGGTCGCTACCGGTTCGGAAATATCGTCGGAAAGAGCGCTCCTATGGTGCGAATGTTCTCTCTGTTGGAGAAGGTTGCCAACACCGACAGCACCGTCCTGGTCACGGGTGATAACGGTACCGGCAAGGAGTTGATCGCTAGAGCGATCCATTACAACGGTCCCCGGCGAAACAAGGCTTTTGTCGCGCAAAACGCATCCGCATTGAACGACAACCTTCTCGAGTCCGAACTCTTTGGTCATGTGAAGGGAGCGTTCACGGGCGCGACACGTACGAAACAGGGCCTGTTCAAAGTCGCCGATGGAGGAACCTTCTTCCTCGATGAGGTCGGTGAGATGAGCACGGCCATGCAGGTCAAGCTTCTGCGTGTCTTACAGGAAGGGACCTTTCTGCCCGTGGGAGGAACGGTGCCGGAGAAGGTCGATGTACGAATCATAGCCGCGACCAATCGAAGGCTCGAGGAAATGGTGGCGGATAGAAGGTTTCGTGAGGATCTCTTCTACAGGCTCAACGTCATCAATGTGGAGGTTCCACCCCTGCGAACAAGGAAGGACGATATTCCTCTTTTGGTGGACCACTTCTTGGACGTGCACTCTAGAAGACTGAAGACGAGCAAGAAGAAGCTCTCTTCAGACATCATGGCTCGTTTCTATGCGTATGCATGGCCGGGTAACGTCCGTGAGCTCGAAAACGAAATAGAACGCCTCGTGGTTCTTGCGGGTGATGGAGACGTGATTGACTCGGACGTGTTGGGCGCGGTTGATGCTTACTCCTCCGAGG
>SKWY01000206.1 GCA_007128675.1 Deltaproteobacteria bacterium
AGCAAGAAACATATGAGCCCCAATAGCGATCGTGACGCTCGAAAACCTCCCATCCTCGTCCCCCTTCTCCCGGCTCTCATCCGAGATCAGCACCGCGGCCGACGGGCGACAATTAGGCACGAAGAAGCGGCCTTACCAGGCGGGACGAATCAATCATCCTCTATCTACCTGATGCTGGGCATATCCTGTACATCCGCTCCACTCGGGGGGGAAAAAGCGAAGCGCTCTCGATCGATTCCCGTGTTTTGGCTGACCTGCGAGAAGACCATATGGTTCCGGTTCCCCTGGGGGTCTATCACCGTGGACTCCATGACGCGGCCCGTTTCCGTGTCCACCCTGAAGACGACTCTCTGAAAACTGCCTTCCGGCCTGATCGGGGTCAAGGAAAGCCGCTCGTCGCCTTCCAACTCTATATGAAACTCGTTCTCGAGCCTGCCCTCGCCCCAAAGAAAAGTAATGCTCGTCGAGAGATCGCTTGCGGTGAAGTCTCGCTGCCGTACCGCCGTGAAGTCCTCGGGAGTCCAGATCCATAGATCCGAGCCGTCGACCACGAAAGCGCGCTCTCGCGGATGTTCGTAATCCCAGCGCATCATCGCCGGCTTCTTGAAGGCCACCTTGCCTCGGCTCTTGACCTCCCGGCCAACCTGGTAGGTATAGGTCTGCTCGAAGGTGGCGGTGAAATCGTCCGTGTTCTCGTAGAACCTCTGAACCTTCTCGACCAGAGGCCTGGCCTCCTCGCTCACCCGGCCCTTCGTGGTCTCGGGCGCCGAGCTCGCCGAGCTATCGCGACTCGGTTCATCGGATGCCGGGCCGGAATCGACGGCCCTTTCCCGTTGACTCCCCTGTCCAGAACCCTCTGCAACGGTTGCGACCGCTAGCTCTTCCGGCTTCGAGGAGTCGGGTTTCGATTCGACGATCCGCTCGGATGGCTTGGAAGGCCCGAGAAACACTCCCTTTGTGGCCATGTCCAGGACGGAGCTGCCCGAAGATGGGGCGGCGGCTCCGCCGAGCCCAAGAAGCAAGGTTATGATGACGCAAGGGTTCAGGATGTTCATGATTGGCTCCGTCCAGGGATAGTAGAGCTCGAAGGATCGGCTTGCACTCGTAAGGACGCAACCGACGCGCTTCTATTCTGCTTCCGAAAAACACTCCTTCGAGCCTTGGGTCAGCCTCACCGGTCCGCTTCTTCGTAGCATAACGGCTGGGATAACTCACCCATACAAAGAGCTACCGCCGAGTGTGCGCCAAGCCTCCACGAATAACAGAGGACACAGACATTCTGGCCGCGGCGACGCCCTTTTCTAGTAGAGCCTCAAAGGCGGCCCCGCCGGCTTCGATATCTACTCCCCCGAAGAAGTGCTTTCGAATCAGTCGCCTTCGGGGCTGTCCTTCTCGGCCTTCTTCTCCGCGGCCTCGATGAACGAGGCAAGCTCATCGAGCACCTTCGAGATTCCCTCACCCGATGCCGACGACATCGAGAGGACGGTGCGATCCAGAGACTCCCTCAAAAGGTCGGCGGCAGCCTCGGCATCAGGGAGATCGGTCTTCGTCACCACGATGACCTCGGGCTTCGCCGAGAGCCCCGGCGAGTATCTTTCGAGCTCCCGGCGAATCTTCGAATAGTCGCTGCCCGGATCCCGCTCGACTTCCGTTGGCGATCCATCCACCAAGTGCAGAAGAACCCTACACCTCTCTACATGACGTAGGAAGCGATGTCCCAGACCACGCCCCTCGGAGGCCCCCTCGACGAGCCCAGGCAAATCGGCGATCACGAACGTTCTTTCGCGATGATCGACCATACCAAGCTGGGGCACCAAAGTCGTAAAGGGGTAGTCGGCTATCTTGGGACGAGCACGGCTGACTCGGCTTATGAAGGTGCTCTTACCCGCATTGGGCAACCCCACGAGACCAACATCGGCGAGGAGCTTCAGCTCGAGTCGCAGCAAACGCTCCTCGCCGGGGCCTCCTGGCTGCGCGTAGCGCGGAGCCTGCCGGGTCGGAGTTGCGTAATGCATATTCCCGCGACCCCCTTTTCCGCCGCGGGCCACGACTACTTCCTGGCCGGGCGCCGACAGATCGCCCAAAAGCAAGTCCTCTGCTCGATCGAAAACTAGAGTTCCAACCGGGACGGCTATGCGAAGGTCCTCGCCTCCAGCACCGTACTGATCGTTGCCACGTCCATGCTCGCCTCGCTTCGCCCTCTGCAAGGGATTGAACCTCAAATCCAGTAAGGTGTGCTTGTTGGGATCGGCCACCAAAACAACCGAGCCCCCATCACCCCCATCCCCACCAGACGGACCACCCCGCGGACGGTACTTCTCACGCCGGAAGGCTACGCAGCCATTTCCGCCATCACCCGCCTTTACCTCTATTCGAACCTCGTCAACAAACTTCATCCACGGCTCCCTGGCACTCCAAAGAGCCAGAGCGCGGCTCGACTGTGGAAAAGGCGGGGGGCGGCGGCAGACGCGAAAACAGCCCTTCCGAAGAAGGCGATCTTACGCGTCGGCTTGAGCAGTAGCGGAAGCCTCGAAGGGCACGACCGAGACCTGCCGGCGGTCACGACCCTTCCGCTCATACTTGACGGTCCCGTCAACTAGGGCAAAGACGGTGTGGTCGCGACCTAGCCCCACGTTACGGCCTGCATGGATGCGAGTGCCCCGCTGGCGCACCAAAATGTTACCGGCGCGAACACGCTCGCCTCCGTATCTTTTTACGCCAAGATACTTGGGGTTGGAGTCTCGCCCGTTACGCGATGAGCCCTGTCCTTTCTTATGAGCCATCTCTCTTACCTATCCTTATCGAATGCCGGCCAATCATCGCCGTGAGAACACTAAAACGCTTCGTGGAAGGTATCCGCCTGTCCTCTAGGCCTCGATCTTGGTTATCTCGATCTCGGTGAACTGCTGACGGTGCCCACGAATTCTCTTCCATGGGCCGCTCCACTTCTTGAAGGACCAAACCTTGGCGTGCTTGCCGTTTCTTCGAACGGTACCCTTCACCTTCGCGCCTTCGACAGTCGGCGTACCAACCTTGGCGACATCCTCGCCGCCTCCAACCATGAGCGCATCGAAGACAAGCTCGGAACCGTCATCATGGGTAAACTTTTCCACCCGAATGACGTCGCCAGGACTCACTCGGTACTGCTTGCCGCCGGTTGCAATCACCGCGTACATCTTTCGCTCCGAAATAGATATTGAAAGGTTCTAGAAAGACTGGCCCGCCGGCATGATGAGGCATGGCGCAATCCCACGAAGCCGGAATCGCGTGAATTTAGGCGGGAGCAGGAATCTTGTCAAGCAGGTCACGACTCGAGCTCTCGTCCATGCCGGTTGCCCATTTCGTTCGAGCCCTACAGCCCGAGCTCCGAGGATATCTCTTGCATGGCTCTTACGCTGATATCCAAGAACTCCTCGAGCTTCAGGCCAAGCTCCTCGCAGGCTCTAATCTGCTCGCGATTTGCTCCCCTCGCGAAGTGTTTCTCGCCAAAGCGTTTCACTACGAACCGAGCGTCTATCGCGCCGAGCTTCTTCCTCGGATGGATGAGCGCAGAGGCGACGATGAGGCCGGTTACCGGGTCGGCGCAGTATAGGGCCTTGTCCATCGGGCTCTCTCTGTCGACTCCAAGGGCGGGGTTATGGGCCCTTACCGCCTGAACAATCGCACAGGGAAGCCCCAACTCCTCGAGAATCGCCGCCGAGACCTGGCCATGCCGCTCCGGATGATCGAGGGTCTCATCGTAATCGAGGTCGTGCAGCAGCCCCGCCAGCCGCCACATCTCCGTTTCCTCTCCCAGGTGACTTGCCAAGGCCCCCATTACGGCCTCCACCGCGACCATGTGATTGACCAGGTTCTTGTTCTTCACCTTCTTGCGAACGAGAGCCAATGCATCTGTCCTGTCCATTACGCCGTCCTCCTGTGGGAAGAAGCGGGAGCATAACAGCTTCTCGGGCAGCAGCAGCCCAAAGAAGATGAAACTTCGAGCTCCAGCACCTCGTGTACGCCTCTGAGCCGATTGGATCCGTGCACGTAGCAATACCACAAGCTAGTAACAATCAAGGGAATCTGGTATCTGGTAGGACTTTCTGCATGAGCTATGTCAAACAGCGACGATATGCCGCTGGGGAAACGTTTCCTTCGGTTATGGAGAAGATGAGCATGAGAAGAGCGCCTGTTACACTCGTCCTGCTGGCGGCTGTGATTTGTTTCGGTGGATGCAATTGCGGCACCGACGAGCCCAAGGAGGCTTGCGAGACCCACGAGGACTGCCAGGATAGCGCTGCCCCTCACTGCAATACGGATGATGGCGAGTGCGTCGAATGCCTCTCGAACGATCACTGTGAAGGAAACTTCGTCTGCAGCGACTTTGTCTGCCAAGAACCGCTGACCTGCTCCTCTGATGAGGATTGCACGCAACCTGGGCACGAGCATTGTGAGACCGAGGCCGGCGTATGCGTCGAGTGCATGGATGACGACCACTGTGACGTCGAGGCCGGCGAGCGCTGCCTGGATTTCTCGTGCGTGGACGGCTCGGTAGAGTGCCAGCACGAAGGTTTCTCGGCCGTGGAGGAAGAGAGCTTCTATATCGAAACGGTCTTCGGTCCGTTGCTCGCCTACATCGGCGCTTCCGACACCGCGCTACCACTGGATGAACTCTGGGTTAGCTGGTGGTTCGACTACGGCGCTAGCTTCGAAGGACCGGGAACCTATGCCATCGAGGCGAACTCGAACATAGCAAGCTGTGGTCTTTGCGTCTGGCTCGAAAGACTCGATGCCGATGAAGAGACGACTCAGTTCTTCTTCGCCGTGGAAGGAGAAGTCGAGATTACGGCAGCCAGCGCTGACGGTCTCCCTTTCGACGGAGTGCTTCGAGACGCTGTCTTCGTCGAGTGGGACCTCGAAGCCGACGAACCTCTTGCTGGCGGTGAAGGTTGGTGCGTATACGAGCACTCATGGGAGACCATACTAGACGGCGATCTTCCTCCCCTATCTTGCAGCTCGGACAACGACTGCACCGATCCCAACCTCCCTCACTGCGAGCCCTCGAGAGGCGTATGCGCTGAGTGCTCGCGAAACGATCACTGCGATCAGGGCGAGGGAGAGGAGTGTCTTTCCGGAATCTGCCGAGTACCCGGTGCCTGCTACCACGAAGGCTTCGAGGCCCAATTAGACGAAAGCTACTACGAGATTGACGACGGCGGCCGAGTGCTCACTTATCTAGCCGCCAACGACCAGTACCTGCCTCTGGATCTGCTCTGGGTCAGTTGGTGGTTCGATTACGGCGTCGAGTGGCATGGCGTCGGTACATACTCCATAGAGTCGGATACCGACATGAGAGACTGTGGCCTCTGCGTCTACATAGTCGAGCTTGACGCTCAGGGGAGCTTCTCTCGCCTCTTCTTCGCCACCGAGGGAGAGATCGAGATTGCCGACATCGGCGTCGACGGGGAGCCCTTCGATGGAATTATTAGGGACCTCGTTCTGGTGGAATGGAACCTCGAGAGCGACACGGCTGTTCATAACGGTGAGATCTGGTGCATAGAGGAGCATTCCTTCGCGACCGTGCTCGAAGGGAACCCTCCATGCCTCCACGATGACGGATGCACGGATCCCGAAGCGCCCCTGTGCAATTTAGACACGGGTTTCTGTGTGGAGTGCCTGGAGGATGGGGACTGTGCGTTCCCCATGGTTTGCGCGCGAGGACACTGCATAATTCTCTGCGATGAGTCCGGCTTTGACGCTGCCCTACAATCCAGTGAGTACGTGGATGGTGACGAGGGACCAATCCTTCGATACGTCGGGGAGTCGAACGAGGACATGCCCCTCGACGAGCTTTCGGTGAGCTGGGTATTCGATCGCGACGCGAACTACATGGCGGCCGGTTTGTATGGCCTGCAGCCTGATGCCACCCCGGAGGACTGTGGCCTCTGCGTAACGCTCACACGGCTCGACGCCAACGAAGAGGTGGTGGGGCTCTACTTCGGTCTAGGTGGCACGATCGAGATCACCGAGGTCGGCGGAGATGGAGAGGCCTTCGAAGGAGTCCTGCACGACGTCTCGCTCGTCGAATGGGATATCGAGGCCAACGCTCCCCTCGAAGATGGCTCGACCTGGTGCATCGACGGTCATGAGTGGACGACGATCCTCGATGGACCGCTGCCGGAGTTCTTCTGTGAAGGTGACCATCATTGCACCTCTCCAGGCCGCGAGTACTGCGACATCGACTCCGGTGCCTGCGCGCCCTGCGTGCTCGATGACCACTGCGGAGAATGGGCCGCCTGTGAGGGCTTTGTCTGCGTCTATGCTTGCCACGAGACGGGCTTTTCGGCCACCACGCACCTGACCTCCTACCAAGAAGATGGTGACCTGCTTCGCTACACCGGACTTTCCGGCGATCAAGACGAACGCGACGAGCTGGACATAGAGTGGTGGGGAGACTTTGGCGCCCCCTTCCAGGGCGTCGGCATCTACCCAATCGAGGAGGACTCCAACTACGCGACCTGCGGGCTCTGCGTCACTATTCTTCGCTACGACTCCGACGGCGACATAGTTGGCTACTTCTTCGCCATAGATGGCGAGATAGAGGTAACAGAGGTCGATCTCGAAAATGGCTCCTTCCAGGGCAGGGTTCACGACCTCGTGCTGATCGAATGGGACGGCGCCACCGACGCGGCCGCCGACGGGGCCCAATCATGGTGCATAGACGACTACTCCTGGGATACCGCTCTGCCCGAGGACATGCCGCCGCCCCTTTCCTGTCAGGTAGACGCCAACTGCGCCGACCCTGCCGTCCCCCACTGCGATACCAGCCTCGGCATATGCGTTGCGTGCCTCCAGGACTCGCACTGTGACGAGGCCGGCGGCGAGGAATGCATCTTGGGCGGATGCATCATCCCAAGCTGTGACCACGATGGCTTCACCGCGGTCAACGAGACCATCGAGTTCATCCCTGAGTGGGACGTCCTGTTTTACACGGGATCCAACAGCGAGGCCGAACCCTTCGATCTAATCGATGTGGAGTGGTACTTCGGTGTCGATCTTCTCGAGCTCGGGCCCGGCACCTACGAGATTGGCTCCGACCTAGACGGCAACTACGCGACCTGCAGCACCTGCGTACTGATACGCCAGGGCTGTGACACGGAGACGGGTTGTGTGAAGACCTTCTATGCCTTCGACGGCATCTTGGAGATAGACGAGATCGGTCCCGATGGCTCTGATTTCGCCGCAACGCTGCTCGACGCGCGCTTCATGGAGGTAACTATCGGCGGCGACTTCATCTCCTGGCCCGTCTCGGGCGGTGAGATGTGGTGCCTCGACAATCACTCTCTGTCGGCCACTATGCAAGGTAGCCCGCCGACCCCCTAGGCGACGCTTGATCTTAGGCGTGAACGCCCCCTTCATCCCCAACATGTGCCTAGGCCGGTATACGGGGGTAGCTCTCGTCTTACGAATCCTGTAAGCTCTCCGAATATTTGTCTACGGCAGCAGAAAGGTGCAGCTGTCGTTCGTTTGTACCAACTGTCAACAATCTTTGGGAGGAGACTAATGAGAAGCGCACCAATTACCCTTGCTCTAGTGGCGGCGCTGGCGCTGCTCGGAGCCTGCAACGGTGAAGATGAAGATCAGATTTGTGATACGCACGACGATTGTCCACTTTCCTCGGCTCCATACTGCAACGTGGATGACGGGGAATGCGTCGAGTGCATCGAAGATGAGCACTGCGACGACGGTTCGTGCGTCGACTTCGAGTGCGTGCCCGACGAGGTGCCCGACTGCGAGGGCCACGATGACTGCACCGAGGCTGGAGCCGAGTACTGCGATCTCGACACCGGTGAATGCGTCGAGTGCACCGAAAGCGATCACTGCGGTGCCGAAGAGCAGTGCGTCGACTTCGCATGCGTGCCCGAGGGAGAGCCTGGTGACTGCGATCACAACGGCTTCACTGCCGCCGTGGAGGAGAGCTTCTATGGCGTGGGCAGCGACGGCCCACTGCTCGGTTACGTGGGCGACTCCTCGGCCGAGGCACCTCTGGATCGTCTAACCGTTATTTGGTGGTTCGACTATGGCGCCGAGTGGCACGGCCCAGGCGTCTACCCCGTCGAGACCAACACCAACCTCATGGAGTGCGGCCTTTGCGTCCAGATTCAAGTAGCCGACTCCGCTGGAAACCTCGAGAAGACGTTCTTCGCCGTCGAAGGCGAGATCGAGATTACCGAAGGTAGCGGCAACGATGGCGAGCCCTTCAATGGCGTTCTCCACGATGTCGTTCTCGTCGAGTGGGATGGCCAGAACGACGAGGCGGTTTCCGGTGGTGAGGAATGGTGCATCGATGGCTTCACCTTCGAGACACTCCTTGACGGCCAGATGCCTTGCTTTGGCGACGAGGATTGCCCCGAAGGCCTGTACTGCGATGTGCAGTCGGGAGTCTGCGTCGACTGCGTGACCGACGATCATTGCGACGGCGAAGACGTATGTGCCATGGGCGCTTGCCTCGACGTTTCGACCTGTGACTCGGAAGGGTTCGTAATCG
Organism: Deltaproteobacteria bacterium; assembly: GCA_007128675.1. GTDB lineage: Bacteria > Myxococcota > Myxococcia > SLRQ01 > SLRQ01 > SKWY01. The sequence goes on from SKWY01000206.1 coordinate 8,531, forward strand.
AGTCGCAGTCCGCCATCAGCGCGTGGTGGTTCGCTTATTTCCTCATCTTCGAGGCCGAGGACGCCGACGGCAACATCATGGAAATTGCTGTCGTTCGAGCGGCTGAAGACGAGTTCGAGGCAGGCAGCTTCGACCTCGCAGAAGATCCCAGCAACAGCGTCTTCATCGCAGCCAACTGCGTCAACGACGACTGCGACTACTTCATGGCGTTTGCCGGCAACCTCATCATCGACGAGATCGGTCTCGATGACGGCGATACCTTCGAGGGCAGCCTCGAGGACGTGCTTCTCCTAGAGGTCAACTTCCTCGAGGACAACAGCATCGTTCCAGCGGACGACCCGGACCTCTGGTGCATCGATGACATGGAGTTCTCTACTCGCATCAACCTCTGTGAGGATGACGATGACTGCCCCGAAGCTCGTCCAATCTGCGGCGAAGACAACCTCTGTGTAGAGTGCGTCGAAGCCGACGACTGCGAGGATCTTCCCTTCTGCAGCGCCGCTGGCAGCTGCGTCGAGTGCCTCGAGGCCGAGCACTGCGAGGACGAGTCTCATCCGTTCTGCAGCGATGACGGTCTTTGCGTAGCCTGCATGGTCGACGAGGACTGCGAGGGCGAACAGGTCTGCCGTGCCAACGCATGCCTCATCGAGCAAAGCGCCCCCGCCGGCAACACCTGCCCGGAGGCGATCGAGCTTCTGCAAAGTGGCGTTCAGGGCGGAACCTTCGAGGGTTACACCGACGACTTCTCGCCCGGCGCCTCGATGGCGGAGAGCTGCACCGGCTTCACCGCGGCAGGTCCGGACGTCGTCTACGAGGTCACGCTGGAGCCTGGTCAAGAACTCGATGTTGTCTACACTGTCTTTGGTGGAGACGCGTCTCTCTACATCGTGAGCGAGTGCCTCGACGGCGATGCTCCGGTCGACCATTCCGGTGTTTGCCTCGTCGGTGTGGATGACACCGTCGGGAACCAGGCGGAAGAGATCTCCTACACCAACTCCGGTGCAGAGGCCGAGACCGTCTATGTGATTCTCGACGTCTACTCGTTCCCCAGCAGCCCCGAGGAGACCACCTGGGTTGCCGAATTCTTCCTGGGTGAAGAAGACGACAACGGCGACAATGGCGACAATGGCGACAATGGCGACAATGGCGACAACGGCGACAATGGCGACAACGGCGACAATGGCGACAACGGCGACAATGGCGACAATGGCGACAATGGCGACAATGGCGACAATGGCGACAATGGCGACAATGGCGACAATGGCGACAACGGCGACAATGGCGACAATGGCGATGACTAGAGCCGCTCGTTGAACGCTCTGAAGTAGACACAGCCCCCTTTCGCTTGGCGAAAGGGGGCTTTTTCTTTTTCCGGTGGCTGGCTGTTCGACCTTGCGACTACTTCATGGAGACGAAGGATGGCCACAAACAAGGCCGTCGTATTGCGTCAGGAGTCAGCGGGCCTTCCAAAGGGCAAGAGATACAGGGGCTCCTCGTCAGACTCCAGGTTCAACAGACTCTTGACCCTGCCGTCCTCGAATGCGCCTATTGCAACCATCCCGAGCTTCAGGGCCGTTGCCTGCAGATATGCGTTCTGAGCCGCATGTCCCGCCTCCATATGAGTGTACCGTACACCGCGCTGACGATATCGCCCCGTGGTCCTCGCATAGATGCAGGTCAAGACTAATGAGGCCGCGGCTGTCCCAACAGACTCCTGGCCCAGTGCCGCCCTTTGAAGCTCTGCCCGAATATCCTCGCCTCCAACGGAGGCCAGCGCGTGCTCACCGGGGATGTAGCGATAGAATCCGGCGGACAATCCCTCGACGTTTCCAGCAACGAGATAAGTATTGAGAGGATAGGTCGCACCCGCGGATGGTGCCGCGCGATAACCTCTCGCCTCATCGGTAATTCCCTGTGCCGCCCACAAGATCTGCCCAACGTGGGCAAGAGAGATTGCCTCTTCGGAAAAAGACTGCGTGGAGCGGCGCTCCTCTATGGCCCGCTCCAATGAGACAGCCCCATCACGCCGCGGCTCCGGAAGATCCTTACGATCATTCGAGCTGGAACCGTGATCCTTTCGCTCCGATCCACCTCCAGCGGATGGAGACATGGTCATCACCATCGCCACGCCCAAGATGGCCAGCACAAGTACTCCCCAGGGAAAGATTCCTCCAGACATTTTCATCTCCTCTGCAAGCGCGCCTTGCCGAAGCCTTCCTCGCGATCTCAAAGGTTATGTGCCGCAAGCCTCAATTGGCAACAATGAGTGATCGGGACTTGCGTGAAGGAGCAAGTAGGCCCGAAATGTGTCACGACCGGCGTGACTTAAACCTCGAGCAAATCCACGAGCACATCGTCGGCGTGAAGAAGGGCGCGAACACCACGGCCAAGCAAACGCACTTGCACCACCAAGCGTCGCCTACCATCTGGCGCATCCAACACGACTCCGCGGGCTCCCTTCAACGGGCCTTGACCAACCATGACCTCGGCGCCCTCGACAAGACCCTCAATGGGATCGAGACGTCGCTTGGCGGCAACCAACTTGTGCAGGCTCTCGATCTCATGATCCGGGACGTAGCGAGCCACTCGATTGTCGTCGGGCAGCCGGCCAACCAGATCCCGGACCTGACGCACCTTGAGCATCTCCACGCGCACACGAGGATCCAGAGCTGCTCTAAGAAATAGGTAGCCAGGGAATAGAGGAGCATCGAAGGTCTTGATGCGATCGGACCAGAGCCTTCGCTCGGGCTGGGTCGGGAAGAAGACATCAAAGCCTCTCTCGACGAGGCCTGCCTCGGCTGCACGCTCTTGACGTGAGTAGACGCTCAAGGCGTACCAGCGCCGCGTGAGCTTTGGTCTCTTTTCCTCGCTTCGCCCCATTTGTCGAGTCTACTTCCTACATGCTGCCCACTCGCAAGAGTGGCGGCAGCAACCTCTGGAAACAATGCGGAGCAATCTACATGAAGCTTGCCGCCTCCCCC
>SKWY01000328.1 GCA_007128675.1 Deltaproteobacteria bacterium
ACACCAAAGAGGACAGCACCTCCTCGTAAGGCTCGTGAACGGCAGCAGCGATGATCGCAGCGGCGAGCGGCACATTCACTTCCTTGAACGTGTCCGTCAATTCTGCGAGCCCCCCGTCGAACTGCACGGCAGCGAGCAACTGCAGCACCGCTTTGTCGATCTGGGCGAGGCCGAGCACCGTTGCCAAAGACTCGATGTTCTCACCGAGCGGAGGTCCGAGCTTGGCTGGTGGGCGAGGCAGCACTCCCTCACGTCGAACATGGTCTCGAAACATCGCCCGCAATCCCCGTCGCTCTCGGTCGTCCTCCTGCTCGCCATCAAGATTGGGGTGGGTCTCGGATCTATCTTCGAGGTGGAAACAATCGATGTATCGGAGCTGCCGCAGCGCTGTGGGGCCCAAGGCAATCAGACCTGTAGAAACCAGGATGTTGTGGATATAGTCTCCGACCGCTACCCCAAGCGACGCATCAGGACAAAGAACGCGAGTTAGATGGTTGCCGTACATATGCGTCAGTCTCTTTGGATCCGGCGCCACTCGCCGTCGGCCCATTGCTCAACATTGGGGAAACAACGGACGAACTCCTCCGGAGCTTCGGTATGGATGGGAACCACGCGAGCCGGAAGCATCGCCTCGACCAGCCGCTGCAAATCCAGAAGAGATGCGTGTCCCGAGCTGTGAATTATTGACATCGGGATCCCTCGACTCTCCAGCCATTCGGAGGTCTCTCTGCCCGATGCCTCATCGAGATACCCCGGCCACATCGACCAGATAGCCTCCGCATCAGCCAGGCAGCCCATGCTCTCCAACTCCGCCGCCATGGACTGGCGGAAGGTGAACACGAGCTCGCTGCCGCGTGAGGCCATCTCTTCTGGATAGATGCGCGCCTCGCGCACCGCATCGGTTCGATGGAAGGCTCTCTCACGTTTTACGAAGGCCTTCTGGCGATGCGGAAGGTAGATTCGAACCTGGTCGAAGCTGGCTCGAGGTATTGAGGCCCTGCCCGTTGCTACAGCGATCGAGTGAGCATAGAGATCGAGCACCAGGATTCGGCCCGAGCGAATACACGCCCGGTACAGACTCACCAAGCGGTCCACGTTCTGCGGCGAATAGAACGCGAGAACCGAACCTCGAGCGCGCCTGAAGACCTCGACCGCGGCATGCTCCACATCCTCTTCGGTTGTCTCTCGTGATCTCTCCTGCCTGCCAAGGCGCGTTCCTTCCATCAGGAGGACATCCACATCCGCAGGCGGAGATCGGAGCAGCCGTCGGAAACAGCCAGGCTTGCGCCCGTGCGCCCGCAGATCACCGGTGTAGAAGAGCCGCCGACCTTCAGCTTCGACCAGAAGCGAGTAGGCGTCGAAGGCGCTGTGGTCGTTGAGAAACGGCGTGACGCGGAAGGGGCCTATCTGGATGGGCTTCTCATGAGTCAGCGGCTGGGCGGGAACCAGCGCGGATCGTTTGCCTATGAAGAAAGCTGCCTCGTTGAGTATTCGGGCGGCCGCCTCCCCCATGTAGATTGGAATGTCGGGGCGCACACGGTCTATGAGCCCGCAGTGGTCCATGTGTGGATGCGAAAGGACGATGCCGAGCAGGGTCGGGTCCGCTTCTCGGAGCCCGCTTATATCGGGCAGGGAATCGTTCTGACTCGAGAGAGGTAGGCCCAGATCGAGTATCAGGCGGTACCCGCCACATTCGAGTTCTATGCAGCTGCCACCGATTTCAACGGCGCCGCGAACGATGCGGGCTCGCAGGGTCACGGTAGCCTCGGTGGGAGAATGTGCCTTGCTCCTGCCATACTTGGATTAATACAAGACCGGGCCAAGATTCGCGCACGCTTCAGACTGCATGATATCTTGCGAGCTTAGAGGGATTGTCGCTGAACCACGACCGGAAAGAAATTGCCAAGAGAGACACAAGTCACGCTTCGGATGAGCCCCGCTCTCGCGCGTGAGCTTCTTCGCCTACGCGGTTTGCTATCGGTGCCCCTTTCCGTGCGCAGGTTGACGATGCTCATCGAGCTTGGCAGTCCCAACACCTCGTTCGCTTCGGTGGCGAGAAGTTCGGAAGTCTCGGAGAGTACGGCTCGGAGATGGCACCGGCGCGTTCGAAGGTGGCTGAGGCAACAGGGCAGGAATGAACTCGACCTCCGAGATCTGAATTGGCTGCGGTTAGTGCTTACCCGGCGAGGTCGAGGCACCCGGCCGCGGCTTGAGAACTCCGAGCACGCCGACGTCAAGCGCAGGCTCGCTCGCTGGGCACGAGGCTCTGTCTCGGTCGAGGTTCATCGCCGGTCATCGGCACTCCTCGTCTTCCTGAACGGCGGCACCCTGGATGCAGCCGCCAAGGCGGCAACACGGTCGTCCGGCATAAGCACTTCAGTAAGTACTGTCCACAGATGGAAGACCGGCTTGTCGACTGCGATCGATTCAGGCGAGACCGACGAGTGGCTCGCCGGGCTTCAACGAGAGGTACGGACGTCATCCAAGAAGGGCCGGGCCAAGAGGCTGCTTGATGAGGGCTGGAGCACACGACGAGTGAGCCGCCATGTGGGGCTAAGCCAGTCGACGGTGGAGCGCCTTGGTATCGCTGGTGGCGGAACTCACTGTGAATGAGGCGAGGATTTGGCCGGGTAGAGGGCGTTTCCGAGGCGGGTCGCACTGGAGCGGTTTTGCGAGGCGCCTTCGTCTCGGAGCACCACGCGGGCCAGGTACCGAACCAAGCACACATTCTCGGTGTATCCGCGGGACGGACAGGATCTCCGTTACAGCCTACATGGTGGAGGATTCCGCCATGACCCATGACGATAGACCGCTCTCTCAGACGATGGACGAGATGCTCGCCGCCATCGCCAATTCCAACGCAAGCTTTCCCTCGCCAGATGTCTTCGAGGCCGGAACCCACCTCGAGGCCGCCGAGACGCTCGTCGAGCTTGCCTCCGCCGACCTTCTTCCCTGTCCGCGGGGTGCGGTTAGGCGAAGATTCCTGGCTCGCCGCATCGCCGACGAGGTTCTCTTCACAGCGGTTCGGGAGTTCGCGCGCCTAGTCGT
>SKWY01000285.1 GCA_007128675.1 Deltaproteobacteria bacterium
CCTCAAGCATCTAGGAGACACATCCATGAAGAGCGACGTCCTCGAGTGGCATGCCGAGCTGGACGCGGCGGAAGTAGAGCCCCACCCGGCCTTTACCCTCTACCCGGGCTCGACAGCCATCCTCGTCATCGACATGCAGGAGCGTCTCGGGGCCGCCATGCCCGAGAAGGTCTGGAAAAGAACGACCAAGAACACTCGCATTCTCTTGGAGGCCGCCGGCATGTTCGAGCTGCCGGTGGTTTTCACGGAGCAATACTCCAAGGGTCTGGGGCCCACCGAAGCATCGATAAAGGATGTCACTTCGGGGGGGAGCAAGACCATCGAGAAGATGGATTTCTCGTGCGCCCACCTGCCCGAGCTTCGCGAGTTTCTAGACGAGCACAAGCGACGCCAGCTCGTTATCGTCGGTCAAGAGACCCACGTATGTGTGTTCCAGTCCGTGCGCCATTTCGTGGAGCGAGGCTGGTTCTGTCACGTGGTCTCCGATGCCGTCTGCTCTCGAAAGAAAGAGAACTGGCAGATAGGGCTGCGCCTGATGGACGGCGCCGGCGCCACGATCACGAGCACCGAGACCGTGCTCTTCGACCTATTGAAAGGCGCCGAGCATCCATCATTCAAGGCGATTTCTAGCCTTCTGCGCTGAACGCCGGTTTGTCCGACGCGGCTTCAAGGCGCCTGTGGGCCGGAAGCCGCGGTGCTTCACATGGCAGACGCGCCAATGGGCGGCTCGCCGCGCTTACATTCTGCGGGCCGGCTGATGAAGCTCGACGGCTATGTGGCCGTCCCGGAAGACCCGCACCGACCCGCTGGTCTGGGAGACCGTGATCGAGATCGCTTTTGTTTCATGGGTAATCGCGGCGGCCGCTGTGTGCCGGGCGCCTAGACCCAGGGGCACCTTTACATCATCGGTGGCGGCTTGAAGATATCTGCCCGCAGCCATGACGACCCCGTCCTCGCGCACGACGAAGGCGCCGTCGAGGACCGAGAAGTTTCGGATGGCTTCTCGTATCCTTGGATCGAGCACGTTGCGCTCGGACTCGCTGATCCCCTGGAAGGGGTTGATCGTCAGTTGGCGCGACTTCTCCATCACGGAGATGGAGTCTCCGATGACGATCAGGGTGCCGATCGGGTGGCCCTCGAAGCCATCGTGACCTATGCCGAGTGCCAATCCAAGCAGGGTTTCGACCACCTGGCCGTGAAACTCCTCTGATAGATCGAGAGCGTCCACCGAGACGCGATCGTCGAAGTCCGATCCGAGCTTCATCTTCACGAGGGTGTCCACGGTATGGTTGAGCCCGGTAGCCGCCAAGATCACCTGGCCTTCGCCAAGCTGGCCCGAGGTGAGGCCACTTACCACCGCTACCTTGATGCGCTCTATGCGCGCATAATCGTAGGGCGGTATTAGTACGGCCGCAAAGCCCTTTTCCCGGAGGTCGTTTGCCATCGGCTCGCTGGTGACGGCGTAGAGAAGCTTTCGCTTGATGGGTCTTCCCTTCAAATCATCCGCGGATAGGGGCTCATCATGAACGTACAGCAGGCGCGCGACCTCCTTCTTTGCGGAAAGAGCGAGGACCGTCTTCAGAAAGTCGCGGTCTAGTCTCGAGGGGTTGGCGTCGACCATGTCATGCCTATTCTAACCGAAAGGGAGCTTAGCTCCAGAATTCGGCAGCGAGCCGGGGCATTGTGCCACGGATTTCGTTGACATAATGGGGGACTGCCTGGTAAACGGCGCAGCCTTCGTCAGCTCAAGCCGGTCCGGGGCAGAGATTCTCTCACCCTGGCTACTGGGGGTTAGTTGTGAACAAGAAGGATCTTGCCCGATTCAAGAAGAAGCTAATGGAGTCTAGGAAGCATTTGCTCCGTTCTGCTCGTAAGACACTCGCCGAGGAGACGATCCTCGACACCGACGACCTTGCCGATGAGATCGATTTGGCGTCCTCGGAGTACGCGCAGTCCATGGTGTTCCGTCTACGCGACCGGGAGAAACACCTCCTTGGGAAGATAGAGAAGGCCCTGGATCGCATAGAAGACGGCTCATTTGGCATGTGCGAGTCCTGCGGCGAGTCGATCAACCTCAAGAGGCTCGAAGCCCGTCCGGTGACTACTCTTTGCATTAGATGCAAGGAGGAGCAGGAAAAGGTAGAGAAGTCGTTCGGGTAGACCAGGCTTCGCGGGGCTTTGTTCTTGGCCGAACGAAGCTGCTGCCCGTGCCGCTATGCCCGGAGATTTCCATCCATGTGGCCTCCGATGTGACTGCTGTTTGGGAGGAGTCCGAGCTGTGGGCCGGGCAAGAAGGTTTGCCTCCGCCCTTTTGGGCGTTCTGCTGGCCGGGAGGGCAGGCGCTGGCAAGATGGGTGCTGGATAGCCCTTCCGAGTTGGCTGGAAGGCACGTTCTCGACTTTGGCTCCGGCTGCGGTCTAGTGGCCATAGCCGCAGCCAGATCGGGAGCTTGCCAGGTAACGGCCGTCGACATAGATCCCTTGGCGGCGGCGGCCATGGAACTCAACGCCGGGGTGAATGGCGTTTTCTTCGAAATACTCGAGGAGGATCTGATCGGCCGGCCGGCCTCGTGGGATGTGGTATTGGCGGCCGATGTTCTCTACGAGAAGCGTCTTGCCGAGCCTCTTTTGGACTGGCTCAAGAGCTTGGTGTGTCAGGGCGTGCTCGTCGTCATCTCCGATCCCGGCCGTGCCTACCTGCCGACCTTGGGGCTGCGCAGGCTGGCGACCTACACGGTGCCGACCTCCTTGGATCTGGAGGACGCAAGGCAGCGAGAGACCTCGATCTATGCCTTGGAGGCATAGACCGGTTTTTCGAGCAAAACGTGGCCTTAGTGTTGTAGAACAGTGGCATGCGAAAGTGCCCGTCTTGCGAGGAAATGGTCGAAAGTGGCTCACGTTTCTGCACCTTCTGTGGCGTTCCCATTCCGGCGGATGAGCCATTGAACAAGGAGGGGGACTCTCAGGCCTCGGCACCCGAGACATCGGAGCCGCCGGCACCACCGCCGCCCGCAGTTCAATCCGAGGCATCGGAGCCGCCGGCACCACC
>SKWY01000363.1 GCA_007128675.1 Deltaproteobacteria bacterium
AGCACAGCCGGCCGATGACTCATGACCTGCTGCGTAATACGATTGAACGAGTCGGTTGGCGGGTCGCTCGGGTAGAGATCTTCGACCTGCGTGAAAACACATTTCACGCCCGCATCATCCTGTCCAAGGATGAAGAGGAAGCTGCAATCGACAGCAGACCAAGTGACGCCTTGGCCCTAGCCATCAGAACCGAAGCATCAATCTTCGCCGCCGACCATGTCGTGAAGCAAGCGCGAATGGATATTCCCAGCGATCCGCCAGACGAGGACTCGGAAGGCGCTCCAGAGGAACAAAGCGAAGGCAAGAGACTCCAGGTCGGCCCCCCCAAGCCTCTGGTCGGGCCGATGCCCGATTCCGACGAAGAATGGGAGGAGTTGCTGGAGAACCTCGATCCTGCTGACTTCGGCAAGTACAAGCAGTGACGGTACCGAGGGCCCCTGCCATGAGATAGAGCTGGGGTGGGGGAGGAGCTAGAAGACATGGGGAGGGCAACGAGCTTTCTAGACCGCCAGCTTGGCGTCATTGTTTTGTGGGCTCCCGTGGTCATCTACATGGCCGCCATATTTTGGATGAGCTCGAGGTCCGATCCAATCCCGGGTCTGCGTCTGGTATCGGGAACGGACAAGGTTGCCCATGCTTTGGCCTATGGCCTCTTGGCTTATCTCTTCACCAGGGCGCTGCATCAGACATGGCCCTCCAGGGGCGCAATTACCATGGCTGCACTGGGAGCGGCCATCGCCTCCCTGTACGGGGCCCTCGACGAGTTTCATCAGACCTTCGTCCCTGGGCGACATGGCAGCATCTGGGACGTGGTGGCCGATACTGTCGGGGCAATTCTCGGAGCGTCGATTTACCTGGCCTTCTTCAAGATGTCTTCACGCAAGCTGGCGACTGGCCATGGCAGGAAGACGGGTCGATCCTCGATGAGCAGTGTCTAGTAGCGGTCATAACTACATCGTGCTAAAGCAAAAAGACACATGAGCAAGACGGAGACACTAAGCCGCTGTAGTCTCTTTTCGGGCTTCACCGATGTCGGCCTGACGATCATTTCGAGCATCGCCGAGGAGAAGAAGCTGCGCGCCGGCACCCCAATCTTCGTCGAAGGAATGGTGGGAGAATCGCTATATATCCTAATGTCGGGAGACGTGAGCTTACTCATTCGTGACGAGGCGGGAAGCGAGCGAGAGGTCGGCAGAATAGCTCCATTTGAGGCATTTGGGGAGCTTGCTCTTCTCGGTGAAGGCACGAGGCTGGCCAGCACCAAGACGAAGACGGATTGCGTTCTCCTCGAGATTCAGCGCAAGGACTTCAATCGACTTCAGAAAAAGAAGCCACAAGCCTGCCTGAAGCTACTCATGGCGATCGTTCACTCGTTCAGTCAGCGTCTCGACGACAACCGAGATGCCTGGAAACAGGTTCTGCTCTCCGCTTCCGAGGGAGCTTTGCGCTAGCTGGTCGGCCTAGCCCGCCCCGACCATTCGTTTGAGCACCTTCCAGAAACGCCCCCCTCTTTTCGAAAGCTCTGCCGAGCGTTCCGCCTCGGCGGCTTCGGCGGATTCGCGGTCAATCTTCAGGCGCTTTCGCAAGACCTCGGGAGTGTCGCGAGTGGCAAGGGTAGTTCGAACCTCTTTCCCTGTCGCCAGGTCGCGAGCAGTGACCTCCAAGACGCACTCTGGTCCCAGATAGAAAGAAATGACGGAGCGATTGGCGCCTTTCTCTCCACGTGGCAAACCAGCCAACCTCAAGGTGCCAAGATACTCGTTGCCGGAAACGTGCTCATCCTCACCTTGGAAAATGGAGATGACTATCTCCTTCTGATTCTTTCTGGATGTCGCGATGGCATAGCTCTTGTTTGTGGGCAACGGGGTATTTCGCTCTATGATCCTCTTGAAGCGGCCTCCGGGAAGACCGATGCCGATGGTCATCGGCAGGACGTCGATGAGGACGATGTTGCTGAGGCGGTCCATGGTGCCGCCCAGCAATGCGGCCCCTAGGCCAACCGCCTCGTCCGGATGGACTCCCGGATGGGGCTCTCGCCCAAAGAGCTTCCCAATCTTGTGGCGAACCAGAGGCATTCGGCTCTGCCCGCCGACCAAAATTACATCCTCGACATCCGAGGGCTTCATTCCAGCGTCCAGTAGAACGTCTCGGACGACATCCAGTGACCGTTCGACGAGCTCCTCGGTCAGTGCCTCGAGATCGTCTCGAGTTATCGTGCAGCGCAAATCCACGGGAACTCCATGGGGGTCCATAGCCAGATAGGGAATGAACACCTCATGAACTTGAGCCTCGGAAAGCTCTATCTTCGCGCGCTCCGCGGCCTCCGCCACACGGGAGAGAGCAATCTGATCGCCTTGGAACACCGTCCCCGTCAGCTCCTCGAAGCGACTTAGGAGCCAGTCCACGATCTGGTTGTCGAAGTCGACACCACCAAGAAAGGTATCTCCACCGGTAGACAGAACCTCGAATACGTTGCCATCGATCCTCATGATGGTGGCATCGAACGTTCCGCCCCCAAGATCATATACAAGAACGCTCTTCTTGAGTTCCCGGTTTAGACCATACGCCAAGGCGGCAGCGGTCGGTTCGTTCAAGATGCGCTCCACCCTCAACCCAGCAAGGCGGCCCGATTCGCGGACTGCCTGTCGCTGGAAGTCCGAGTAGTAAGCGGGAACGGTAACTACGGCTCTGTGGACCGGCTGCCCGAGGGCCTCCTCCGCCATCGCCTTGCACTCCGCCAGGACAAGACCCTGAGCCTCTTCGAGGGAGACGACGTGGTCCTCGAGCAGGACGGCGGCCTTCCCAGAGGCGTCGGCACAGATGGGGTAGTGGAATCTCTCGGCTACATGCTGGACAGTGGCGCTGTCGAATCGCCGACCAACCAGCCGCTTGGCGCCATAGACAGTTCTATGGGGATTGGTGAGCATCTGCGCGCGAGCTCTGTGTCCCACCAGTAGTGAGCCTGTTTCGGTCAATGCTATGCACGAGGGGACGGTGTTGTAGCCTTCTTTCGACTGGATGATCTTTGGA
>SKWY01000198.1 GCA_007128675.1 Deltaproteobacteria bacterium
GAGGCGGAGCTGAAGGACTCCAACGTAAAGTACGTGCTTTACACCGACTGCATCGTGATGGCGTTCGCAGACGGGGTTGTCACGGTCGAAGAGGAGTCGGCGCTCCAGCATCTCGCGGAACGCTTAGGGATTACGGACGAGCAGGCGGAGGCGATTCGGAACTTCGTCGAGTTGGCACGGCAAGCCGAGGCTGCAGAGGGAAAAGCCGCCAAGCAAGCGAAAAGAGCCACATCAGAAGCCGCGGCTTCCCTTGCGGCAGTGGGTGTCCCACTTGGAGCAGTCGCTGTTGGTGGAAAGGTGGCTGGACTCAGTGCAGCGGGGATCACATCAGGGCTCGCTGCATTGGGGCTTGGGCTTGGAATGGCCTCAGGGATTGGAGTGGCTGTGGGCCTTGGAGTCGCGAGCTACGCGGGAGTGAAGTATCTCTTTAGCGACTAATCTCCAAAATGAGGAGGAAGGTATGGCCGAGGACGACTTGAGGAAGTCCGCAAGTGAGCTGATCCGACGGATTCCACCGGAAGACCTCTCGAGGCTTGTCGTGGCTGTGGCAGACAGTGCTCAGCGGGTTCTCGAGATCCGAGAGATTTCACGAGCTCGTCGGGAGGAAGTCGAGAATCGATTGGCCTTGCTGCGTGCGAATACGACTGAGGATCTGGCTCGACTTGACCGTGTCGCCGAGTGTCTTGAGGCCTTGATTGAGTTCTTGGGGCCAAAGGAGCGGGCAAAGATGGTGGATACGATCTGCCAATTGGCTCTTGGGAGGGAAATCGGCAATGTCTAGTCGCCTTTTTGCGGAACTCCTGAAGGTGCTCCCGGACATCCTTGAGCGGGCCACGAGGTGTCACGAACTCGCCGCAGAGACATCTGACCTCAGGAGGCGATGCACGGCACTGACCGAAGGGAGCTTAACGGATCGCAAAGAGGCGGCTGACCACCTTCTGGAAATCTTCAAACGTCTCGAACCATGTTTGACCGTGGAGGAGCGAACCCGAATGTTAGAGACGGTGCGCGAGTTAATGTTGGAAAATTGCGGATTTCTCGGAGCGATGACACGCGATTAGGGAGCTACCTACATGGGGCCACAAGCATGGGCCGCATTCGCACGCGCTCTTGGAGTCGCGATGGTTCGATGGGGCTTGGATCCGAAGGATGGTGGAGTCGGCCTGGTCTTTTCGCAGATTGAGGCTGCGATCGCTCGCAATGACTACGACGTGGCGCGGGCCCAGCTGCGCTACCTAAAGAAATATCACCAAGAGCGGTATTGCCAGTTTATGAAGGAGTACGGAGATATGTTTGAGGCGGAATGACGTTGTTCGAGGCGCGGTGGCCGATCGCAGATTGAGGAGGCATGGCCAGGGTGCAGGATGAGAAAGCTGCACTTGAGACCCCTGGGGCGCATGTTTGTCTGAGAGACGAAATGTTGAGGGATCCCGCAGGGGCGAAGGAGCTGTGGCCGCTGCTCCTGGGAAAGCGGTGAAATTCGCGGACCCTGGATTCATGTGATAGGGATGAATCTGGCTCTGGCGTGTGTAGTGGATAATACTGGGGGAGTTCCCCTCTCGAACGGACTCGATCTGACTTTCGGCAGGCAACGATGGCGACGGCAGAACAACTCATAGCGCTGATCAACAGCGTGGGAGAAGGGGATCGTGACCGGTTCTATCGGATCGCTCTACAGGTGGCGGCAGCGGAAGCACGGAAGGGGCACAAACGGGTAGCCCGAGAAGTGCGGGCGGCCATAGACGAGGCGCGATCCAGCGAGCAGGTCGTGCGGCGGCCTCAGGGGCCTGTGCCCATAGCGCAACCAAGGGGCAAACTCGAGGGCCTGCTCACTGCGTCGTTCCCGGATACGAAGCTGAACCAGTTGGTCCTGTCCGAGTCTGTCGAGGTTAGCCTACGACGGTTGCTGGCGGAGCATCGAACCGCGCACCGGTTGGCCAAACATGGCCTCTCGCCGCGGCGGAAGCTACTCCTTGTGGGACCGCCGGGGACCGGTAAGACCTACACGTCCGAGGCACTTGCAGGGGAGCTGCGGATGCCCCTTTAAGGTGCGCCTCGAAGGGTTGATCACCCGCTTCATGGGTGAGACGGCGGCCAAGTTGAGTCTCGTCTTCGATGCCATGCACCATCAAAAGGGGGTCTACCTCTTCGACGAGTTCGATGCCATCGGCGCCGATCGAGGGACCCCGAACGACGTTGGCGAGATCCGTCGCGTGCTCAGTAGCTTTCTGCAATTCATGGAGACTGACGACTCGGAGAGCCTCATCATCGCCGCGACGAATCATCTCAGTATTCTCGACTCAGCGCTCTTTCGTCGATTCGACGACGTGATCCGCTATGAGCTACCCGATGACGATCGCCGTGCTGAGGCTTTTGAGGAGTTTCTCGCGTTCTTCTCCACGGAGCCCATTGACTGGGTGAGTGTCGCGAAATTGGCTCAGGGGCTGAGCTATGCTGAGATCCGCCGTGCCTGCGAGGACGCCGTGAAGGGTGTCCTGGTGAACGGTGGCGATACGCTCACCGAAGGGCATCTCCGACAGGCGATCGAGGAGCGGCAGCACGCCAATGCCCCTTGTACACGGCCACAGTGACTATGGCCGATTGACGCCGGTCGTTAAACGATGATTTTTTCGACGTCTGCATTCGACGATGCTTAGGCATCGCCTATTTCGATGGCTTCGACCTCATCGCCCAGTCGTCCCTGCCGAGCAGTCTCGAGCGGCGACGACAGCAGGTGCTCAACCAACTTGGACGCGCAGGCGAGGTCGTCGACGAGATCTGGCGGAAGTACGAGGTCTATCCCGCCACTGATATCCTAGCTGAACTCCTGGAGCTCGCCGGCGAGGACCTGGAGCCTCCAGGATGCTGCGCCGGTGCTGGAATCGAAATGGCCCGAAGCGGCGGTGGCTCTCTATACGGCCCTTGGTTGGCGCAACGTTCATCGGGGCAAACCGAAATACTATCGTCTGGCCCTCGAAGCCTTCAAAAGGGCTCACAACCTCTATCGCTCACTTGATCCACTCGACGA